>JBFRWR010000409.1:0-11975 GCA_051439685.1 Trichodesmium sp. | reverse complement strand
TAGTTATTAGTTCTCGCGTACCATCTCCCAAACCTCAGCCATCATTATCTTCATCGTCAGAAAATATTACTCTTCCTGAGTTAAAGCCAGATTTATCTCAACCTAAAGATGAGTACACAACTAAACTACCTCCACTACCACCATCTACAGGAATACTAGACCAACTTTCCCCACTCCGAACTTTAGCGACAACTTCAGGTCCGGTTTGGTCGATCGCAACCAGTCCAGATGGTCGCATTGTTGCCAGTGGCAGTACAGATGGAGGTATTCAACTGTTACATTTACGCAGTGGGCAAAATTTAGGTAGATTATCAGGACATGACGGACCAATATGGTCTGTTGCTATTACTCCCAATAGTCGCACCCTAGTTAGTGCTAGTGGTGACAGTACAATTAAAATTTGGGATCTTTACACTGGTAGACTGAAAAATACCTTGTATGGTCATCTGAAAGATGTTTTCTCTGTCGCTATTAGTCCTGATGGCAATACGATCGCCAGTGTCAGCAAAGATAAAACCATTAAAATTTGGGATATTAATAGTGGTTTACTATTATATACTCTTTATGGGCATTTAGATGAAGTGCAGTCTGTTGTCTTCAGTCCTAATGGTCAAACCTTAGCTAGTGGCAGTAATGATGGTACTGTCAAAATATGGAATTGGCGTTCTGGTAGACTACTACGTACACTAAAGGGTCATAATGAACCTGTATGGTCTGTCGCTATTAGTCCTGATGGTAATACTTTAGCTAGTGGTAGCTGGGATAATACGATCAAACTTTGGGATCTAAATACTTATCACCGACGAATAAGTAGGCGTTCTCAACGTACTTTAATAGGTCATTCAGAAAAAGTGCAATCTCTTCAGTTTAGTCCTGATGGTAATACGTTGGCTAGTGGAGATTTTGGTGGTACAATTAAACTCTGGCAAATTCATACAGGTGGTTTAATGGGAACTCTCAAAGGACATTCTGCCTGGGTAAATTTAACTTTTGATCCTCAAGGGAAAACTTTAATTAGTGGCAGTTTTGATGACACAATTAAGCTTTGGCGTTTTTCTCCCTCAAGGTTCTAAAGTTATTTGGATGACAATCAGCTAATATTAGAGAATCATTTGTAGGGATGTTCCATGGAACGTCCCTATAAAAATTTTCATTATAGCGCTACTTGAATCGGGAACACTTAACAGGGAACACTTAACAGGGAACAGGAAGCTGTTAAAGGATTTTCCTAGGTCATGCTGCGCAAACAGGATTTAGAAATTTCCTAACCTTAATGCGTAGCGCTATATCACAAAACTGACTGCTATAATATATCTTCCCTATTCCCGGTTCCCTAGAACCCTAAAACTTTATCAAAAAAATTGGGTCTATAGCAGTCGACGCAAAGGTTAGGACATTTATAAATTCTGAAACCCTTTGATAGTCTCCTGTTCCCTGTTAAGTGTTCCCTATTCCCGATTCAAGTAGCGCTATAAAACCCCGCCTTTTAATCAGTTATCAGTTATCAGTTAAATATTTTTTCCCTTGGAAAGTCAGAATTTAACTTCTGACTCCTGAGTTCTGACTTCTGACTTCTCAAATCTCCTTTACAAAAACCAATTTTAACTTCTGAATTCTGTACGGACGTTGCATGCAACGTCCCTACCTTCTGATTTCGTTAAACCTCATCAACTCAAAAACTTCTGTAATGGCTAAAATGAAACTCAAAATATTAATGACAACTCTATTAGTTTCACTAGCTTTTGCCACACCTGTAGTGGCATACACAAAGTGGCAAGTACGAGTTTTAAAACGCTCAAAAGAATGTTTTTACTGTAACCTTTCCAATATCAACCTCAGTAATTCTAATTATAAGAAAATGAACGTCACTGGCTCCGTATTACAGAATGCTGACTTCTCTAGTACAAATCTTGAAAGAGCCAATTTTACCAATACAGATTTAACAGGAGCAGAATTCGATAGCGCCAACTTACAAGAAGCTAATTTACAGAGGTCTATCCTCAAGTCAGCCAACTTTTGGGGGGCAAATCTTCAGAAGGCCAATTTACGCGGGGCTGATTTAACAGAGGCTGTTTTTTGGAATGCCGATTTAAGAGGGGCAGACTTACGGGACACTGATATTAGCAAAGCCAGCTTTATTGATGCCCAACTCAAAGGCGCAATCTTACCTGATGGTACTATATATCCTCATAGATAATTATTATTAAGTAAGTCGGTGTCATTTCAGTTATCAGTTATCAGTTATCAGTTATCAGTTATCAGTTAACAGTTATCAGTTATCAGTGAACAGTACCTCGCAGCTTGTCCCAGAGGCTTGAAATACTGAAGTTTATTTCTCTTGGTCGATTGGATATGGCGTTTCGCGGAGCGACTTGAAAAGCGTTCGCGGCTCTGATAAGAGCGGGAAACCCGCTCCTACGGACCCGCTTCGCTAACGCCATCCCATCCTAACGGACTGCTCCGCAAACGACCGCTTTTTCATCCCCTTAAAAGGGGAGGCTTGAGACCTTCTTTTTTGGTCAAAAAACAGAGGTATTTCAATAATTAATAATTAATAATTAACAATTAATAATTACCGAAATATTGTGGTTTAAAGCCTCCCCTTTTAAGGGGATATTAACGAAGTCAGAAGGTAGGGACTAAGCATACTTAGTCCGTACAGAAGTCAGAAGTTATTTTTGTAACGGGGATTAGAGCAACGCTCCAAAAATATTGCGCCTTAAAAGGCGGGGTTTTAGACCCATATTATTTCGATAAATAAAAATTTTCCTGTTCGTCAATCCTCTTATTTTCAAGGAGAGGTAATTCGCGCATTCGCGCATTCGCGCATTCTTGAACTCTTATTTTTAACTAGCTAGCTCGCTTTTAGCATTTAGCTATTAGCTTGTAGGGGCGATTTCCTCCGGAATGCTACGCAAACGCGAATCGCCCCTACTGGGTAAAACATCCCCGGTTTCTATAAACTGGAAAGTTTAGGAGGGGTTTAAATCCCCTACTAAACGTTTCTGCTGATTGCTGACCGCTGACCGCTGACCGCTTATTAAGAATAGGATTGGTTTAGAGGAACTTTTTTTCTTTTTTTCTCCTTGAAAGGAGAGGCTTTAAACCTTAATTTTTGGGTAACAAAATGTAAAATCCCTAAAATTCTCTTGCCTGTTGCCAGATTAGCTGTTGCCTTGCTATAACGATAATTTTCAACCCTAACCTACTTATACCATGTCCGGATAATTAGTGATCAAAAAGTTTTTGTTTGTAGAATTGCTCTAGCCCTAACTACAGATGGGGCTAGAGCAATTCTACAAGCTTTAATTATAACTATTCAACCGGACATGATATTAGTAAGGGCTTGTCAGTTTTTTTAGCTATAGAGTAAGAAGGGATAATATTTGACATACTCCCGACGTTGCCCTTACGGGACAACGCGGGATTCTTCAGTCTGGGAAACCCTGACCACTGTTTAGACAGAGGTGATGTCATCCCCCTGTGTTGACATTGATAGTAACAAAATTAGGACTTACGCAAAGACAATGTATATAGCCTTCTAAACTATAACGTTATAGTTTTTTTACTCTATATATAGTACCTCTGCGTAAGTCCTGAAAATACTATAGCGCTACTTGAATCGGGAACAGGGAACAGGGAACAGGGAACAGGAAGCTGTTAAAGGATTTCAGGATTTAGAAATGCCCTAACCTTAATGCGTAGCGCTATACTAACTTATCAACGGCTTAGGAACGTTTAGCTTATGAAGGTATCCGAATCTTGGCCCTGGCTTTCCCATACTACGCTCCCCTCCCGCCCTTTGAAAGGGGGGTTAGGGGCGGATGGAGAGCTTTGACTTCCCCGAAGGAAAGTTAAAAAAAATATTGAGAATGAATATCAATTAATTAATTGGGGTCTAAACTAAGTTCAAGTAGGAAATTTTAACAAAATCATGATTTATTTGAGTCTAAATAGCTTAGGAAAACTTGCCATGAGCAAATCCGACTTTCTTTATTAAGAATTTATCTTAAAAAAAAAACTGTTTGTAAACTAATAAAAACCTCTCTCCAAACCTCTCTCCTACAAGGAGAGAGGCTTTTAAACCCCCTTTTCCAAGAAGGGAAGGGGGGCAGGAGGTTAGGTTTGCGCGGATTCATCGGTTCCATGGGGTACTTCTCAAACAGCCTCTAACGTTTGGGAAAGCTACCGTTGTACCCCTCACTGTTAAGGGTGGGAAAAGGTCATTTCAGTCCCTCCACCAATATTGTGAACAAAAGGAAATTGAGACAATGCCTAAAACAATATTCAATTTAGCAAGAATACAAGTATCTGATTATCACCCAGTGCAACTACTCTTTGAACTACAGGAAAAGTTAGAAGGGTTTCACAGAAATGATTTTGCCGAGTTGATGGGAGTGCAACCCCAAACTGTTCGCCAATGGTGCAGCAAAGATGGTAATCCCAATCTTCAAGCTAGACAACTAGCTGGTGAAATTAAGGCCAGACTACAACGCGATCGCATATTGTAGAAAATTGTAGATTCAATCTACTGACATTTTTTATCAATTAGGTCACTATATAAATATAAGCAATTAATACTTTATCAACAAAGGAGAAATCATGGTTGACTATAACATAACAGAAGAATGGACTCCAGGAAAAATGGTTGAACTCAGCACAGAGCTACTAAAACCCAGTCCATTTTATTTCGGATACGATATCAAGGAACATTTTCTCAAGGAATTGTCAAAACACGATATAGACAAAATCTTTTTCTTTTGTGAGCAAAATATGTTTGGACTTTACGGAGAGGAACTGTTCCACGAACTGAATTCGGAATACAAATGTCTTCTAGAAATGGTTCCCCCTGGTGAGAAATCTAAATATTTCTCAGTTTTAGAACAAATATGTGAAACATTAGTCAGTGAAGGTGTATCTAAAAAATCTCTATTAATTGCCTTTGGTGGAGGAACAGTAGGAAATATCGTCGGTTTGGTTGCAGGATTAATTTATCGTGGAATTAACTTTGTCGAAGTATCTACAACCATGACTGGAATTACTGATAGTACCCTCAGTAACAAACAAGCGGTTAATGGTTTAAGTGGTAAAAATCACTTTGGTCTTTATCATAGTCCTCTGTTTATTTGGGGAGATACAAAATACCTGAAAACAGAGCCTGCTTTTTCCAAGCGATGTGGCATTATTGAAGGGATTAAAAATGGTTTTATTGCTGAACCTACCTTTTTAGATTATTTAGAAAAAACTCTTAATCCTGAGCTTAATTTTTCCGAGCAGCAGTTAACTGACCTAGCTTACAAAATTATTCTTTCCAAACTAGAAATACTCAAAAAAGACCCCACGGAAAAACATTATGGAATTATTTTAGAGTATGGTCATACATTTGGTCATGGTTTAGAATGGCTGCTAAAAGGAAAACTATCTCATGGAGAAGCAGTTTCTTATGGTATGAAAATAGTAGCAGAACTAGGGCAAGAATTGGGATTCATGTCACAAGCAGATGTAGATTTACACCACTACTTTATTGAAGACAAACTCGGATTTAATAATCCTTGGCCTGAGCATGTAACTACTGATTTATTGATGAATTCGATGATTGCAGATAACAAGAAAACAGGGGATGAACTTCGGTTTGTTATGTTAGAAAAAATCGGTCAATGTTATAATCCAGAAGGAGATTATTTGATGACAGTTGATAATCAAACTGTAGAAAAAGTTCTGGATAATTATATTCAAAAAGCTACTACAAAAGTTGCACTTGGTACTGCAATTATGCAGCAATCTAACTTTACCAGAAAAGTTGCAGTTGAGACTGCAATTATGCAGCAATCTAACTCTAGCAGAAAAGTTGCAGTTGATACTGCAATTAGGCAAGAATCTAACTCTACTTCTCCTCTGTTAAAATAGCTCTCAGCAATCAGCGCTCATCAAAGCTGAAAGAGAGTAAAAAATAGGATTATTTATTAAGTGTAATGATGGGAAACAAGAAAATTTTAGGTAAAGAAAAGGGAAAGGAAAAAAATCGCGATTTTATTGGAGTTTCATCGTCGAAATACTCCCTTTTCCCCTGTTTCCCTACAACCTCTTTCTTATCTGACAAAGTTTTCTAGTGGGATTAGACATTTATCCCTAAAGGAGGAGTAGAGTTAATTGGTAGTCTAGCATAAAACTTTAGTAGTCTGCCAAGATTAGTTGAGTATACAGTTCGTTCCTGCAAGGAAGACTAAGTGATAACTGATAAGTAATAACTGTAAAATTTGCGTGAACTGTCAAAATTAAATTTAATATGAGAGAGTTTAATGATTAATCAAGGAAGAGTATCTCAAAGCATCAAAAATTCCATCAAAATTTACCAAGAGCCTAATTTTCAGATTATTATTGGAATCACTTTAATCGCACTTTTAGGTGCCGGTGGTATAAGTCCTATTCTACCTTCAGTAGCTGAAGATTTGAATATTCCTACCGAACATATTGGTTGGGTAATTTCAGCATTTGTTATTCCTATTACTATTGGTACTCCAATCTCTGGAATATTAGCCGATCGTTATGGCAGAAAGCAAATTTTGATACCTGCTTTACTCTTATTTGCAATTGCTGGAACTGTTTGTTCATTGGCTCCCAATTTTCGGACTTTAATAGAGTTTCGTTTTGTACAAGGAATTGGCGCAGCACCACTAGAATCATTAGCTTTAACATTAATTAGTGACCTTTATCGCGGTAAATTACTGACAGCAGCTATGGCTTTTAATGCCATGACTATCGGTCTTGGTTTAGCTATTTATCCTTTAATTAGTGGTGGGTTAACTACCTGGGGATGGCGGTATCCTTTCTTATTATCTTTGATGGCTATTCCCTTAAGTTTTTGGGTGTTATTTTATTTAAAAATTCCGGCAATACCTCAGCCAAAGTCATTTAACTTAAAAAATTATTTGAGAAACATTTGGCAAAGTATTAATAACTATCAAGTAGGGGGTTTGTTAATAGTAGTTGTTTCTATTTTTATTCTCTCATTTGGTCCTTGTTTAACCTATATTCCTCTATTTGCCGATCGCCAGTTAGGAGCAAATCATATTGTAATCGGAATTATTTTAGCCAGCAGAGCTTTGTCCTTTGCATTTGTTTCATCTCAATTAGGGTTATTTGCCAAGTCTCTATCTGAAGTTACTCTGATCAAAGTTTCATTTGTTCTTTATTGTATTGCTTTTATAATTACTCCAACAATTAATAATATTTGGTTGCTATTTATTCCTTCCATTTTATTTGGTTTTGCTCATGGTATGATATTTCCCTCAACTCAGTCTTTATTAGGGCAATTATCTCCCGAAGAATATCGAGCAGGTTTTATGGCAGTTAATGCCACAGCTTTATCTTTGGGGCAAGCTTCAGGTCCAATTTTAGCAGGAACTATGTTTACTATTTGGGGAATGCCAGGGGTTTTTTATAGCAGCGCAATTTTTTGTTTGGTTATTCTTTTTCTGATTAGTTATTTGCTGATAAATACTCCCTCCCTAAAAAGTTGAAAGCAGTTCAAACGGATATCAGTCATCAGTTATCAGTTATAGGTAAACGCGCAGAGAACAGGCAACAGTTCATTAATGGATAATTGATAATGGATAATTGATAATTACAAGAAGGTTAAAACCTTAACGGAATTGAATATAAGGAAATATCCTAGCACTTTTTTTACCCTTAAAAGGGGAGGCTTTAAACCTGAATTATTTAATTATTAATTAGTTAATTATTCGGTAATAGTCAAGGATGTAGACTGTTATCCAACATTTTTGAACAATTTTAATTCTAATGTTTGTCAAAATATCAGTACCCACTACTGTTTTACTATAAATCCTCGCGATTCGGAGATGGGTAGAAGGCGACCAAATAAGCATTACTATCCACTAAATGGTTAAGATAGCAAGCTGCTTCCATCTCCTATCCAACACAATACACCTGATAACTGTTAACTGATATAAGTTACCAAGTTCACTTAATCCCAAACAACTATGTCTGTAAATATATCTCAAACTTCTGAACGACAAATTTCAGCAAATATATCTCAAACTTCTGAACGACAAATTTCGGCAAATTTATCCCAAACTTCTGACCCAAAAATGAACCGTATGCCACGCTCATTTGATGTAGGTGCAACGGAAGATTTTTACACTTCCACTATTATTACAAAGAATGGGATGGAAAATATATTTAATCATTTTGTACCTAGAGATAGTGATATTTATGTAGCAACTTATCCAAAGTCTGGTACAACTTGGACTATATCAATAATGGAGCATTTAGTAAAAAAAGTTCCTGAAAAAGGTATTTCATTTGGCTTTAGTGCTGAAGAATTTTCTCCTTGGTTAGAATTGGCTGCAACTCTAGAAAACTGGCGTTCAAGATTTTCAAAGTTTGAAAAAGATGCATCTCCACGATTTTTTAAATCCCATAATAGTTTAGGTTTAATCAAACAACCAGCAAGAATAATTCAATGTTTAAGACATCCTTTAGATACATTTGTTTCTGCATGGCATCATGTTAGAGGAAAAGAAGTTTTTGAGTATAACGGATCGTGGAATCATTTCTTTACTAAAGTAATGCTAGAAGGAAAATTTGAGAGCGGTGATTGGTTTGACTATCACGAAGAATTTCTCAAAGCTTCTAAAGAAGGAAAAATTGAGGCATTATTTTTAAGGTATGAAGACATGAAAAAAGATAATGCTATTTCCGCTATACATGAACTTGCTAAGTTTATTGGAGTTGAGTCCTATGATGCTGAAGAAATATCTAGAGCAACTAATTTTACAAAGATGAAAGAAAAATCCAATCAGGGACACGTTGAGAAAAATGGAAGCTTATCTGATGTTTTAGTTTCTCAAGAAATTGGTGATAAAAATACTCCATCTAAGGCACATATACGCAAAGGAATTATAGGAGATTGGAAAAATTATTTGAGTGATAGTGAGCTGAATTTGTGGCGGAATTATGTACAGATGAAAAAAGAAACCTGTCCCCATGTGATAGATTTCTTTTCTTTGGAGGATTTACTTTGTTAATTTTCTGGAATTTTTGCTCCTAGCAACTGTTGAATAAGGGAATAGGGTAGAATAATCAATTCCTTACTCACTATTTACTATTCCCTTTAACAGCTAATTTGATAGCTTTCAGATATGTCTTTATATCTAAAAGCAGCAACACTTAATTTGATTTTTTTTGTAATATATGGATGAGAAAATGAGTCTAAATATACAGAGAAAAATAGGAGTTACTACCTGGATATTTGGTCAGAATAAATTAGAAAAAACTGCCAAAATTATTTCAGATATGGGTTTTGATGGAGTGGAATTATATGTAGATATTAATCAAACTCTACCTCAAAATGTGAAAGATATTTTGGCAGATAATGGTTTAGAAATATTTTCCATGACTCCTAGTAATGTAGATTTGGGAAGTAGCGATCGCCAAACCAGAACAGTAGCTCTAGATTACTATAAAAAGTTAATTGATTATGGAGCGGAATTAGGCAATCCTATAATTACTTGCCATGAATATATTCAGAGTCAGATGGGAACTACTTATGCAGGTTCGAGAGATAATTTAATTGCATCTTGCCAAGAATTAGCAGTTTATGCAGAAAAAGCACAAATCAAATTAGGCTTTGAACCCCTAAATCGTTATTTATGTCGTTTTATTCTGAATAGTAATGATGTTTTATCTTTACTAACAGAAATTAACTCGCCAAATATGACTGTTATTCTAGATACTTATCATGGCAATTTAGAAGAAGCAAATTTAGTTCAAGCCATTAAAGAATGTAGGGATAAACTGAGTGTTTATCAAATCGCTGATTCTAACAGAAAAGGCATTGGTTTTGGTCATACTAATTTTGCCGAACATTTCGACGCACTTGATGAGATAAAATTCTCCGGTCCGATAATTCTAGAATGCGCTCAACCAAGACAAACACCAGGTTCAAAAGAAGAGATAGATTTGGATGAACTAACATTTCATTTATCAGTAAGTAAAAATTGGATTATGAATCAAACAAAAGTATTAGTTGGTAATAGTTGACTTAGAGTTCGTAGTTGGGATTTATCCCGAAGATAAATATAGTTATACCCATTAATTTTAGGTCATTACCTCTGCTCCCTATTCCTTTTTATACAGGACTGTTACACAAACAATCTAAACTTATTCTGCGATATTAAGTATTTGAGGGGCTAAATATAGAGCTACGCATTAATGTTAGGGCATTACCGAATAATTAATAATTAATAGTTAATAATTAAGAGTTGATAGCCAATAATTAATTATTCATTCAACAATTAAGGTTTAAAGCCTCCCCTTCTTTCAAGAAGGGGTAATTATTAATTATTAATTGTTAATTGCTGAACTTCTGTTGCCTATTCCCTTTTTGTACCTGAATGCTTGTACAAATAGTCGAAACTTATTGTGCTAACAAAAAACTTACTGTGATATTAAGTATTTGAGGGGCTAAAGCCCAACTACAAACAATTTTTGTTGGGTTTCCTACGTCAACCCAACCTACGGTTATTACTTCCTTTAAATACTAGAAATTAAAATTAGGAGAAAATAAAATGAATCCCATATATCAAGACTTAAAAGAAAAACATATTTTAATTACTGGCGGCAGTAATGGAATTGGTGAAGCTCTAACTAAAACATTTGCCGAACAAGCAGCAGAAGTCACCATTTTAGATAAAGATTATGATAGAGGTTTACAAATAGCTGAAGAATGCGAACAATATTATTGTAAAGTCAATGTCTATGGAATAGATTTAACTGATAGTGAGGCTTTAACTGAGATTTTAGCCAAAGTTAAAAAAGACAAACCAGTAGTAAATGTTTTAATTAACAATGCTGGTTACGATCCCAGATATAACTTGTTAGAAATGTCAACACAAGAATGGAACGATCTATTTCAATTAAATGTTGTACATTATTTCATCACTTGTCGGGAATTATTACCAGAAATGATTAATGCTGGTGGCGGTAGTATTATTATGACAAGTTCTCACCTAGTTTGGATTGCGAAACCAGATATGGTTGCTTACAATGCTACAAAAGGAGCAATAGTAGGTATGGTTAGAACTTTAGCAGAAGCAGTTGGGAAACACCATATTCGGGTAAATTCTGTAGCACCAGGTTGGATAATGACGGAAAGGCAACTACGACAGTGGGTGACACCAGAAGCAAAACATAAGACTCTACATGAGTTACAATCAATTCCCATAGAATTAACACCTCAAGAGTTAGTCGGAACATATTTATTTCTCGCTTCCGATACATCCAGAGCAATAACTCGTCAAACAATAGTTGTAGATGCGGGATATGCACAGACTTAATACCGTTTCACGGAAGTTAAAAGTCAAAAGTAATATTGTCTAAGCTGAAATTATTGACCTCGCGTAGGTTGGGTTGAGGAACCCCGAAACCCAACAGTAAAATTATCAGGACTTACGAAATTCTTAGACGACAGGCTATCTGTAGGGGGCAAATGCAATTCGCCCCTACTAGATATGGTGCTTGCTGCGTAAGTCCTGATTATTAAACTTGTCTCTAAATCAAATTCGGATAATTACTACACCCAATTCATTGCGACTGGAACGGAGTGAAAGGAAGCAATATCAGAGGTTTAGGAGATTGCTTCCTATCGTCGCAATGACGACTGTTAAACCGGATTCTATATAAAACGCTTATAACTTAGATTCGTAGTTGCTTTTAACCCATAAATATACATCTGGCGCTAAAGCGCAACTACAAACAAAGCTATCTCTCAAAAATTAACTATGGGTATTAACAAAACTTTATTAATAATGGCAGTCATCAGTGGAGCTGCAGTTGCCAACTTATATTACAATCAACCCCTACTAGCAGTAATTGCCGAAAGTTTCCATGCTCCCACTCAACAAGTTGGGTTAATTCCCATGATGACACAAATTGGTTATGCTTTGGGGTTGCTA
>JBFRWR010000408.1:0-2706 GCA_051439685.1 Trichodesmium sp. | reverse complement strand
CTGAGGTACAGTTGTTTTTCTCTTACCCTACTCCCCATTTCCTCATCTTCCCTACTCCCTACTCCCTACTCCCTACTCCCTAAAACCAAGGAATTTTGTACCTCACGCTTCTTGGGAATTGCTATATGTATTACTGAATACTTTTTTTGAGAAATACAAAATTAGTATCAATTGCCAGAATAAAGCTACAGAATAATTGTATAATAGTATTCTCACAATAATCTAGAGATTGCTATCATGGCTAGGATTAGCCTATATACTAGATTTTTGTCCAATACATATCAATAAATCACATTAAATGTCCAATCTTTACTTTGATTCTGAAAATAATTCTAAATCCTTTGAGCTACCTGGAGCAAAGCCCCATTATAACCCAGATCGTCCTGGTCAAGTAGAACATATTTTCCTTGACTTAGAACTTGATATTCCTCAGAAAAGTTTTCACGGTACTTGTACTATTAGTTTAAACCCTGTGCGGAGTGGCATAGATCAATTAACCCTTGATGCAGTAGACTTAGAAATTCAATCTGTTAAAATCAACGACATAGAACAAACCTTTGACTATGATGGTAAAGAATTACAGATTTACCTACAACCAGTTACTACCACAAATCAAGTAATTAAAGTAGCGATCGCCTACAATGCGAATAACCCCCAAAGAGGTCTCTATTTTACTACTCCCGACAAACATTATCCAGACAAACCAACCCAAGTTTGGACTCAAGGGGAAGATGAAGACTCTCGTTACTGGTTTCCCTGTTTCGACTATCCTGGTCAACTCTCAACTTCAGAAATTCGCGTCAAAGTACCCCATAAATTTATTGCTATTTCTAATGGTGAACTTATTCACACTGAAGAGAGTGGAGAAGATAAAATTTATCACTGGATGCAAAGACAAGTTCATCCTACATATTTAATGACTTTAGCAGTAGGTAAATTTGTCGAAATTCAAGATGAATGGAATGGTATTCCAGTTACCTATTATGTAGAAAAAAAACGCCAAGATGATGCTCAACGAACTATGGGCAAAACTCAGCAAATGATAGAAATTTTTAGTCAGGAATTTGGCTATAAATATCCTTATCCTAAATATGCTCAAGTTTGCGTCAGTGATTTTATTTTTGGCGGTATGGAAAATACTTCCACAACTTTACTCACAGACAGATGTTTATTAGACGAAAAAGCAGCATTAGATAACCGTAATTCTGAAAGTTTAGTTGCTCACGAACTAGCACATCAATGGTTTGGAGATTTGATAGTAATTAAACATTGGTCTCATGCTTGGATAAAAGAAGGAATGGCTTCCTACTCAGAAGTCTTATGGACAGAACACGAGTATGGTCAAGATGATGCTGCTTATTACCTTTTGAAAGAAGCTCGAAGTTATATTGCTGAGGATAAAGGTCGCTATCGTCGCCCGATTGTAACTAATGTTTACAGAGAAGCGATGGAACTTTATGACCGCCATCTTTATGAAAAAGGTGCTTGTGTTTATCATCTAATTAAAACAGAATTAGGAGCTGAATTATTTACTAAAGCAATTCATAATTTTGTGCAAAGTAATGCTCATCAAACTGTTGAAACTATTGATTTATTAAGAGCAATTGAACAGGCAACTGGAAAGAATTTATTATCCTTATTCGATCAATATGTTTTTCGGGGTGGTCATCCAGATTATAAGGTTAATTATGCTTGGGATGGTAATAGTAAATTAGCCAAAATTACCGTCACAAAAATATTTCATAAAAATTACAAAAACGGCGATGTAAGTAAAGAATTATTTGACCTAAAAATTCCTATCGCTTTTGGTTATGTCAAAGACGAAAAACCAGAATTAATTAACTTTAGTGTGCGGGTACACGAACAGGAACAAACTTTCTATTTCCCTCTTTCCGAAAAACCAAAATTCATCAGTTTTGATGTAGGTAATAATTATCTGAAAACGGTTAAACTGGAATATCCATTGGCGGAACTGAAAGCGCAATTACAATTTGATCCAGATCCTACATCTCGCATTTATGCTGCTGAAGCATTGCTGAAAAAGGGCGGTTTAGAAGTTGTGAAAGTTCTTTCACAAGCACTGATAGATGAACCTTTCTGGGGTGTGCGGGTTGAAGTTGCTAAACAACTAGGAAAAATTAAACTAGACCAAGTTTTTGATGGTTTGGCTGTAGGTTTACAAGACGAAGATGCTCGTGTGCGTCGTGCTGTGGTGGAAGCACTAACACAGATAAAAACCAATGAAAGTTATAAGTTACTCAAGTCTTTAGTGAAAAATGGGGATGCTAGTTATTATGTAGAAGCTAGTGCGGTATCTGGAATTGGAGATATTGCTGCTACCAATACTAAGTCCGAACAAAAAAAAGCAATTAAGTTGTTGAAGTGGGTATTAAAAGAAAAACAGGGTTGGAATGAAGTAGTGCGTTGTGGTGCAATATCAAGTTTGAGTAAAATGAAGACTTCGGAAACTGCTCTGAAGTTGATTTTGAAATACACTGCTCCTGGTGTACCTCAACCGTTACGTTTGAATGCTATCCGCGTTTTGGGAACTATTTCTCCTGCTCAGTCTCCTCTTAATTTAGAACGAATTTTGCAACGACTGACGGAATTATCACGGGAAACGTTTTTCTTAACTCAGGTTTGTGTAGTTGCTGCCTTGTCGCAAATGGAAACTGCTGAAGCAATTGGAATATTGCAGAGTTTAGC
>JBFRWR010000407.1:0-3330 GCA_051439685.1 Trichodesmium sp. | reverse complement strand
TTTTAATTATAATTTATTAATTATCCATTCTTTAATAACGACTAACCTTATTTTTATTTTTTTTAGGGCCGTTTCGCCAATCCCCACTACAGATGGTGTATGGCTTAATATTTTGCGTAACTTCTGTGTTTATAACTACACTTCAATTTCCACCACTCCCTACTCCCTACTCCCTACTCCCTGTTATACTGACATAAATCAGCTAATAAGCATTCATCGCAGGCTGGATTTTTAGCTTTGCAAACTGCTCGGCCATGATAAATTAATCTAATTGACCAATTTTCCCAATCAGGTTGAGGTATCAAGCGCATTAAATCTCGCTCAATTTTAATTGGATCAGAATTTTCTGTTAAACCTAACCTTTGACTTAAACGTTTAACGTGAGTATCTACTGTCACCCCTAAAATAATTCCATAAGCATGAGCTGCAACAACGTTAGCTGTTTTTCTGGCTACTCCAGGTAGTTGCAATAGTTGTTCCATTTGCTTTGGGACCTGAGAGTTGAATTGAGTCACAATCATTTGGCAAGCGGCTTTAATATTTTTGGCTTTATTGCGATAAAATCCAGTAGAACGGACTAAGTTTTCTAGTTCTTCAATATCTGCATTTGCCAGCGCTACAGCATCCGGGAATTTTTGAAAGAGGGCGGGGGTAACTTTATTTACTCGTTCATCAGTACATTGAGCAGAAAGAATAGTAGCTACCAGTAACTGTACTGGAGTTTGATAGGTGAGAGTACAAGTAGCATCTGGATAAAGACGCTTGAGACGCACAAGTATTTCTAGCGATCGCTGTCGCTTCAGTGAAAGTTTACGAGTTGTCACCATGATCGGGAAGGAAGTAGGGTTTGCTGAAAAAAGCAGAGTGTGGGGAGAGTGGGAGGAGCGATTGTTCGTTGATTTTTCTACCATAGTCAGCCAAAAATACTCAGTTTTTGCACCTCAACCACCTAAAATCTCGGACTTTTTGATACCGAAAAAAGCTATAACCTTATATCTGTAAATACTTTTAGATTTAATTAGCCAGCCAGAAGTAGGAAGTAAAAGATGCTCAATAAATAGACAAGATGAATTTTTTGGCTAGTGGGAGCATCTTGCTCCCCTAGGTGAATTATATCAAATCCATTTGAATCATTAACTATAGCGATGCTACCAGACTATGAGAACATTATTATCTCTGGAAGATTGAACGCACTCCATCCAAATTAGCAGTATCGCGAATAATCAGAAAAATTCCTAAACCTAATAACAAAACTAAACCAGTTTGCATCACATTTTCTTGGATACGCATTGGTAAAGGTTTACCTCTCACTCCCTCAATTGCCAAAAATGCTAACTGACCGCCATCCAAAGCAGGCAAAGGCAAAATATTAATTACTGCCAAGTTAACACTAATCAATGCTGCAAATCTAAACAACTCTCCAGCATTATCTTCAGCAATTTTTGCTCCCATGTCTACAATAGCAACAGGTCCTGCAAGTTTCCCTGCAGTTTGACCGAAGTTACTAACAAGCTGCCAAAAACCCTGAAGTGTTAAGACAACAATTCTTTGAAATTCCTCAGCACCAATAGTAAAAGCTTCGCCAATATTATTGCTATGATTTCTGACTATATCTCCATTAGAAATTAGCTGCACTCCGATCCGACCTTTGCCATCATCTCCTAATTCTGGTGTGACTTCGAGAAATAGTTTTTGTTCGCCCCTCTGAATTTCCATTTCCAAGGGTTTATTCGGACTGTTTTGAATTGTTTCGACTAAGGTACTAATAGCTTCTTTGTCAGCACCTAATTTTTGATTGTCAACTGATAAAATAACGTCATTTGCTTGAATACCTGCTTGAGTAGCAGCGGAACTAACACTTGCTGCCACTTCTGGCACTTTTACTCCAGGAAGGTAGTTAAATTCTGCGACACCAACAATACCTACTTGAGCAACTAACAGAAAATAAGCAAAGATCAGGTTAGCAATTACTCCTGCACTGATAACGATCGCTCGATCGAGAATGGGGCGGTTGCGTAATAAGTCTGGGTCATCTTTAGGAATAGTGCTATCGGGGTCATCATCAGGGAAACCCACGAAACCTCCCAAGGGAAAACCTCGGAGTGCATATTCTGTTTGTGGCCCTTGATATTTCCAGACTACCGGGCCAAAACCGATGGAAAAACGATTAACATGGATATTTTGGAGTCGAGCTGCCATGAAGTGGCCTAATTCGTGAACTACAATCAGAAGTCCTAAAACAGCGATCGCTAAGAATACGGACATAATTTATTCCTGTTAAATTTCCTATTATATACAGTTAAATTCTTATTATATCGTCTTTATCAATCATTTGTGCAGCTAGATTAAAAAGTAGGGTTCTGATGATATGTAGTGTTGCTCAAGTTACTGAAGTACAATTATTTTTGTTCTTTTCTATTTCCTGTTTCTGAGGAAATTACCTCTACTCTGACAGTGTTATTTATAACTATTCAACCAAAGATTATATGAGTAACAAATAATTGTCTTGATTCTTTCGTCTTTACCCCCTATGAGATTAAAAAATCAAATTAATTATCCTACATAAATAATCAATTATTTCTCTCCCGCTCCCTAACCCCTGCTCCCTACTCCCTAAATTTCTTATAATTTAAGCTTAAAGTATTTGAAATTTTTCTATATAAATTTGAGCTACTCAATCTTGATAATTTTGATTGAAGCAATCTGGAAATAGTTGAGTAACTGCGCTTAATCTTCCCTGTTTATAAGCAGAGAGTGCGGAGAGTGAAATAGAGAAATTAGGAGAAAACACTTTACCTTGATCTTTACTGTTATTGTCTGCCAGCAGTCCTAACTTTTTTGTAAATTAAAATGAAAATTTTGCACTTTTTTTCGCTCCCAAAACGCTCAAATTTTTACTTATAAATCCTTTGATATTTAATCAGCAAGCCCTCATTAATAATTATTGATTATTGAAAATATCTTTCATTGTTAAAATTTTCTCTGCCACATTTTCAGGAATAGGCATTACAGATAATCTATTTCCTTTCTTAACAACTAATAATTCATCTCCAGTAAATTGTTGTTTCAAATCAGCTAAAGATATTAATTTAGGAAATTCTTCTATAAATTCCACAGAAACAGTTTGCCACCGAGGAGTATTAGGAGTAGATTTTGGGTCGTAATATTTACTTTCTGGATCGAATTGAGTGGGGTCAGCAATACCACTTTCTAAGATTTTTACTAATCCAATAATGCCAGGAGGATTAGTATTAGAATGATAGAAAAATGCTAAATCTCCAGGATTCATTTGTCGGAGAAAATTGCGTGCTTGATAATTTCTTACTCCAT
>JBFRWR010000406.1:0-3054 GCA_051439685.1 Trichodesmium sp. | reverse complement strand
AAACATTCGGCAAAATACACTTTTTCCTCTTCCCGGCCCTGCTTGAATAAATAACACCTTATTGTCTTTGTTTTCATCCAACAAAATTGTTTTTGCCCACTCTTCAATATTCTGAGGTGTTGCTGTTTCTTCAACTTTCCCATCGGAGTTAACAGGTTTAATTTCTAGTGGTACATAAATATCCTGAAAAGAGAAATTTTCATCAAATACTTTGTCCTGTGGTTTAGTAGCGATATTGTCTTTCAAATAATTATCAATACTCCCATAAACTTCCAAATCTTTCTGCCAACCATCTCCATAAATTCCGGCTAATTTTTTAGCATCATCTTTCACCTTTACCACCGCTTCTTTCATATAACAATGGGTACTGCGAGAAATTCTTTCAGTAACAATTTTGGCAGTATTTTCATCCAAACCAGATTCTTTGAGACGTGCAAATAAAATATCATTAAATTTTTTTCTCAAGGGTGAATCATAAAAACAAATCAAAGTATCTTTAGCATTTCGATCATTAAAATCAATATCTTCATCCAACTGATTAATCTGTTTTTGTACCGCTGCCGAAGCAGGAGTTTCTGTCAGCCTATCTTGAATCTCTGGATAGTCTATAAAAAATTGTCTAATACTTTCTAAATAAGCCACCTGAGCAACTAATTGTACTTCATCTTCTAAACTTGGTTCCTTTCTGGTTTTGTCAACAATATAAGTAATAATTCCAGTGGCGATCGGCAAAAAAGGTAAACCTGCTCCGACAACTTTTCCCAGGGGAGAATTTAATACATCTAAAACAGAATCAATATTTTCAATAAAAGGTTTTAATTCCTTAGCATCCTTATTTTCTTGTAATGCTTTTGCTATTTCAAAAACCGCCTTAGCAGACTCAACTCCACCCTTAACAGTTTCCGATAAATTTAACTCTATTTCTGTGTTTAGAAATTGCCAAATATTCCGCCAAAGTTTACCAGCCATAATCAATAAAAATATTAATTAAAATTCAACTTTAGTTTAGTATAACATTTTAAAATTATAGGTAATATCAAAATGATATAATTAAAAATTTGAGCAATATAGCGTTTATCAAGTTACCTTAGAGAATATTTGAAAAACATGAATTTTGATTTTGATCCCCCCTAGCCCCCCTTACAAAGGGGGGAAATACAACGAAAAGTCCCTGAAAAAGAGGGAATACAACAAAAAGTCACACTTCAAAAGGGGGAAAATACAACAAAAAGTCCCCCTTATTAAGCTATCCCTTATAAGGAACTCCTGAAAACCTTATGGGGAGTAGGGGAGTAGGGAGCAGGGGAGAAGGGAGAAATAGTTATAGTAGCTAGGCAAAACTACTTAACTTATCAAAAAAATGTACTTTTGAATACATTTGTTCTGTGGAAAAAGCATTTTAAAGACGTACACATAACTTGTCTGTTGTGTCAAGTTTTATGTTAAGAAAGATGTTTATAAAGCATAGCTTATTAAGGGGGATTTAGGGGGGTCAAAAAGTTCTTAGATACAGTTGTTTTTCTTCTTTTGTGTTTCTTAGTAGGGACGTTGGATGCCAAGTCCCTACTCCCTATAAAAAACGAATGCGTAATTCCTGTATACATGATACTCTGAATCAACTAATCAAACTAAATTTTTTCCAAAAAAATATAGATATTCCGACAATTCTATGAGACCTTAATAGCAGTTGTTTCCTAAAAATTATCTATGGCTGCTAATATTGGACAAAATCAACCCTACATTCTTTCTGATGAAACGAGTCAGTCTCTAGTTGTTGTTGTTCCTCAAAGAGGTGGCATTGTCACCGACTGGCGCATTCAAGAACAAAAAATATTTTATATGGATAAGGAACGTTTTGCTGACCCCACTCTTTCGGTGCGCGGTGGTATTCCTTTATTGTTCCCTATCTGTGGCAATTTACCTGATGATACCTACACTTTAGATGGGGAAAGCTATCAACTGAAGCAACATGGTTTTGCTCGGACTCTCCCTTGGGAAGTTACGCAACAGTCTACTGAGAATGGCGCGAATATTACTGTCACTCTCCGTAGTAGCGATCAAACTCGTGCTGTATATCCTTTTAATTTTGAGTTAAATTATACTTATACATTAAAGGGTAATACTTTGGAGATGCGATATTCTCATACGAATTTATCTCAAAAACCTATGCCTTTTTCTACAGGTATTCACCCTTATTTTGCTGTAGCTGATAAGAGTCAATTAGAGTTTGATTTACCTTCAAATGAGTATAAACTGAAAGGTGAACCAACTGTTAATACTTTTTCTGGAGCGTTTGATTTTAATTCTGAAGAAATTGATTGGGCGTTTGTTAATTTGTCGAAACAGTCAGCAGTAGTAACTGATAAAAGTCGGAATTTAAAGTTAACTATTAACTATGATAGTAATTACTCAACTTTAGTTTTTTGGACGGTAAAAGGTAAGGATTTTTATTGTTTAGAACCTTGGACTGGACCTCGCAATTCGATGAATACTGGCGAACATTTATTAGTTGCTGAACCTGGTAAAACTGTGGAAACACTTATTAGTATGACTGCGGAAGTTGGTTGATTTTTAATTAGGTTTTACCATGTTAAAATAGTATAGTTATCTTGTTGAAGTGGGGGTGAGTTGACACCAGATTTTAGGCTAATACTATTTTGTTAAAGATATTGATCCCCCCAACCCCCCTTACAAAGGGGGGCTTAAGAATTTAGGGTTGTTTCTTATCCTATTTCCTTCTCTTACAAAAAGTGATTTACGCGAATTTTGATTATTTTATATGAATTTACCTTCTTTTCTGTGGCTGTGGAAAATAGCAGCTTGGTCTATGGGTCTTTCCCTTTTTGCTTACTCATTATTAGCTGTAAGTGGTGGTTGGATATTTTTTGCTCGCAATAACAAACAAAAACGGCCTCAATGGTTGCGACCCTTTCATTATATTATCGGCGGAATAATGGTATTTTTAGTCATTTTGTTATTGGCAATTGGTTTAGTCGGAACTATTGGTTATTATGGTAACTTAGGTCATTCTGCTCATTTACCTGCTGGTTTAAC
>JBFRWR010000405.1:0-3961 GCA_051439685.1 Trichodesmium sp. | reverse complement strand
TTTCTGTATGGCGACGCCAAGCCCAAATACAACGGTGAATATCTGTAGTATCTCGAAATTCTTGACTTCTATCTACCTCTACCCAAAAACGAGGATATGGGCCATGACGATAACCTCCTGGTTCTCGTTGACTTGATTTGGCCTGAGCTGCCTGTAACCAAGGTTTTTTGCTATGGGAGAGAGCTGCATCTCTACCATCTCGAATAATATGGATAAATTGAGCTTTAGGAAATGCTGTTGCTAAAAAATCTATGAGAAAACAATTGCGAGGGGTTTTTTCCGCAAAGCGAAGGTCTGCATCTAGATATAGTCGCATCAACCAACCATAAACGGAACCGTAAAACCATTTGCCCTTTGTTATCCCCCAAATCTTTTCATAGATGTAGCGGGCAGCAGCTTTTGTGGCCACAGGTTCAAAATGATAAGAAATTTCTGGCAGAGAACCTAAGCAATTCCCCAGGAAAGTTGTGCCAGAGCGGGGAGACCCAATAATAAAAATTGGTCGCCGTAAGTTAGGTATTAGAAAAAAGACTAAGCGACTAATAGAGATAGGGCGTGTTTGAGATTGATATTGTTTTCTGTCTGCTTTTGCAGTTTTCTTAGCCCACTCTACAATATTTGACCAGTTGATTTCCTCAACTTCTGGTAAAGCCTGAACTTTCATTTTTGATAATTTTTAACTATGTACATTATTTATTATTTATTATTGATCTAAGTGTAACCGACAAATTCAGGATGCTGTTAACAAAGTAGCGAGGTTAGTGATTAACCATTGTTTAAAAAATGGGGCGTTGCTGAATCAAGGAATGAAAATAAAAATTGAACAATCTCAAATATTTGTTATTTCAGGACTTACGCAAAGACACTATATATAGCGCATATCAAATAGAGCGATATAGCTGCCGCTAGGCTCCGCCAACGCTTAAAATTTTATAGGGATCGCCTCAAGACAAGTATCATTGTTAAAATAAGAGTAAAAAACACCTATAGAATCAAAACAGACCTAAATTTTATTGTAGGTTTCTTCAGTTCTTTCCTCAGATAATCTGAGAGTAATTCATGTTTAACTTTATAAATAGTTTTTCCTATTTTCACTGCTAATCTTTTTAAGAAATTCCAGACTAACATAGCACAGGCTATGTGATTTTTTTGAATTTTGCTGAGACGACATTGACAAAATTCGATACCTGTTAATTGCTTAATTCTGGCGTGAAATTCTTCAATTTTCCATCTGGTTTGAGACTCAAATTCTACAGCATCTACTGAAGATTTACTTAAATCATTAGTTGCAACATATTCTGTTCTGTTGGTAGAAACAGTTGCCCAGAATAGCTTGACTTTTTTATCTCTCGGAAAACCTTTAATTTTAATTATTTTACCTGATATTTTTTCGGATTCTTTCCAACTTAACTCTCCTATATTTTTATATTTTTCTGCACCACCAGTATCATCTACTAGACGATTTATTTTTAAGGGACAATAATAAATTTTTCCTAAGTTATCTATCAATCCCATTAACCTTTGTGTTGCATACCAACTATCCATCAATACAGTCTTAAATGGTAACTTTTTCTTATTTACCACACATAAAATCATTTCTTCTACATGATCTATTTTTGTTTTTTTATCAGTATCTGGGTCGTAAATTCGATAATCTATGACCCAAATTTGTACAAATTCCGGCGGCTAAACTTAAAGAACGGATTAATCAATTGAATGATTTCCTCCCTACTCACGGTGAAAAACCAGTTTGCGTAGCATTCTGTAGGAAAAGCTGGAAGGCATCTGGAAAGCGAATTAGGCGTACAGCAGGTTCTTGGAGGTTTCCCCCATGAGCCACTCGATCAAGACACCGAGGTTTATACCAAACTCACAGTGGTTTATTAGTTAATGCCGAGATCAATGGCGCAGCTAATATTCGTAAGAATTGTAGCGACAACTTTAGGAGCTTCTCTTAAAGAAGTTGGTATAGGCACATTGACTATGTTTTTAAGAGTTTGTTTCTTAACAGCTTAAGAATCTGCACCTCTTTAGACCGCAGAGTGTCAATGATAACCTAGCTCTTTTAGAAGAGTGCCACAACGCATATTAAATAAGAAAATTAAAAATGGATCAAGAGTTCTTTGACCTACACCCACTTGTGAAGCATAAATTAAAGATTTATCGTTACCACTTTGACGACGAGATTCAGGAATCATTTCAGCTTCTGGACTACGATCATGTTCTACTTCATTATATTTAAGAACTATTGAATCCCAAGGTTCTTGCAAAAACTCAAATAAGGGAAACAATGTTTTTTCTGTATCCTTAACTAACTCCTCATAACGTAGTTCATAATAACGATTTTTAGGTAAATTTTTCCCAAACTTAACAGCACTTTTTACATCATTACGCCAAGTATTAGTAGCTTTAATTCCTGCTTTATATCCCCATCTATCTCGATGGGAAGCTACCACATCTCTCCCATCTCTAATAATATGAATAAACTGGCTATTGGGAAACAAAGTATTAATAAATCCTAATTTTCTGGTATAGTTTGGTGATTTTTCTGCCCAACGTTCCTTACCTCGTTTTGTAGCATATTCTATTTGAAAAGAGTTAAACATTTCTGCGATTTTCTCATACCAATAATCTTTCTTAAATCCATAACGCTCTATTCTATTCCAATGCTTACCAACAATAGTGCCTAAATCTTCTAGAAACTGAGTTTCTGGTCCGCAACTAATATTAGGATGAGAATCCAGAATTAATCTTAGCAGTGTTGTACCAGAACGAGGGCAGCCAATAATAAATATTGGTCTTTGTGTTTCAATCATAGTTTTTTTCAGATAAATTAATTAATATTTTGAATTTTCATCCAGAAAATGTGCATACTTACTTTAATTGCCTGAATCAACTCCTCATAATTTTCTACCATTTTTGATAATTCTAAGGGCATTAATTTAACTAAATTAGTTTTCACTGGTAATGAGGGAAGATCTAGTAATTCTGTAATTTTGTCTACAGTTTTTTGGTGAAACTCTTGATGGAGTAAATCGTCTTCATAAGTTAGACTAATATGGGGTATTTTTCTGAGTAAATCCTGCTCATATTTCCCTAGTTTTTCACTATTTTTTATCATTTGAAGTACCTGTTCAATTTCTACTTTAATAAGGTTATTTGATAACTTACCTTCATTAAGACGGTGATGAAACTTTTTCATTCTAGCATTAATATTAGATAAGGCATGATGAAGCAGATTACTACGAGTCAGATAAATAAATTTATAACCACTGTTATACAAATTCAATAAAAATTTCTCTTGGTTATAAATTGACTGGATATCTCTAATTTGATAACTCAAAAGCTTAAAACCATAAGCATCGGATTGGTAACGTGATGCACACAAATCAATATAGAGTCTGGGAAATAAAAGTCGATCATGTAGAATTTCTCCATCACAACGAATTTTATTGTGACTCTCTAGTAGGTTTACTAAAAGTGTACTGCCAGAATCTCCCCTGCCAAAAATTACAAATTTATTAGATGGCAAAGATGGCTTTTGCCATAGATATTTTCCATAATCTCTTATTTCTTTGAGGGTACTCTTTCCTACAGAGAAATTCATATTTATACCTTGACCTCCGATAATCGCCTGAGAATATAAGTTTGCTGTTCTTGGTTAAATATTTTATGAAATTTTTCACTATTATTACTGTTGATTGTTTCCTGTACTGATGACTTCCAAGGTTCATTTTCTAAAGTCACTTGCTTGGCAACTACCCGATAATCTTGAAGCATATTTTCAGTAAATTCTACTCCAAGAAATTCACAAACTTCTGTTAATATAGCCTGGGGATTTTCTACTAACTTTTCATATTCTACAAGAGTATGATTAGACTTAGATAAATGACTTTGAGTTAAGCTTACATCCTCAATCCACTGTTGAATACATTTATCAATATTCCAACCACCACTCCAA
>JBFRWR010000404.1:0-14126 GCA_051439685.1 Trichodesmium sp. | reverse complement strand
ATATAGAACCCCTAACAGTATCTTTGCAAAAGTGAGGATTAGGAGACAGCTATACTGGAGACAGCTATACTGGAGACAGGAGACAGCTATACTGGAGACAGGAGCCAGGAGTTGGGAGTCATAATTTCGGTCAAATAGAATAGGGAAAAAAGTATAAAAATAGCCCCTTGCTTCATCATCTCCCCATCTCTCCAGCTAATTTTATAGATCCGCTTAGGGGTTCTATAAGGAATTATTCATGATTTGCGCTCTTGCTGATGACTAATAGCTGAATACTTTATTTATTTTTCAATCCTTGATATTCATCCCAAATTTTATCTGGAGAATAATAATCTTTTAGTAACTCATAATCTCTAGCATAAAAGTCAATTAATTTCTTCATAGACTTCTCTGACAAATCTGCCAATGATATTTTTTTGCCTCCAGTATTAATTCTGGGTAAGTTAATTTCCAACCCAGTTATTTCTGATAACTTTTCCCCTAAATCTCCTAAACGCTCTACTTGAAATATGTGATTAAATCCCTTTATTTGATTACCCATAAAAGTATGCTGCGGTTTTATATGATATTCCCAATCACCAGACATTTCCGAATATAATTCTAAGTTTTCAACCATCCAGTTGATTTCGGGATTAACCCCTAACCGAGCAATTGATAGATATTGACTGGTTAATTCGGTTTTTTCCAAAATTCTAGAATATAAAATCTTATTAGAAAAAGCCGATAAAAAACGTTTAATAGGCTCTCTGACTACGACAAAATTAAAATAATTTGCTGCCAAATCTTCTATTTTAAGACGGTATGTTTTATGAGATTGATTTTTAGGCAAACTAATTCTTTTAGACTTATCCTCCTGAGCATTTTCTAGATATCGCATAACAGTTTGTACCGTGCTACAAGCGCATTTAGGAATTAAAACATAGGCAATTTTAAATCTATCGCACAGTATTACCTTTAGCATAGTTTGATTTTCAAACTTTTCCAGAGAATTAACACTTTTCAAAACACCCAAATTTTTATCAGCAGATTGAGGATTTTCGTTCAAAACCTGCTGATAATATTCCAGTGATTCTTGTTTATTTCCTTGAGCAATTAAAATAGACATCAAAACTTTTTGAGTATGATATCCATCACCAAATTTAGTCTGAATTTTCTCGTAAAGTTCCAGAGCTTCTTTTGACAAACCTTCTTTAACCAATAAATTTGAAAGTTGTTGATAGACTCCCAATTTTTCACAGCCACTATTAATTAATTGGTAAGACTTAGATATTGCCAATTCTATTAAAGTCGCACTTAATAAAGCCAAAGCAAAATTTAATTTAACCGCCTGCTTATAATTAGCAAATGCAGACTCTTTTTTTCCTAATTTCAGTAAAGCATATCCCAACTTAATATAGGCATCCTGATTGTAAATAGAAATTTCTACACCTTTGTTTAAATACAATAAACCCTTCTCAGTTTCGCCAAGATTTACCAATAAATAACCAAGTTGAGAATAAATACCATTGCTCCCCAAATCATCATTAATTAAATCTGCTTCTAGCGCCTCCCTTGCTAATTCCAAACTGCCATATTTATCTAGTAAAACTGCTGTTACATTATGCTCAATTTTTTCAGAAAAAATTCTATCAATATGTTCTGGATAATCAGGAATAAATCTTTCTAAAATATCCTCCCCTAGATTAAGATAAATATCTAAAGCAGCACCAAAACTTCCTTCAGTACATAATATTTCAGCCTGCTGTAAATCCAAATTTTCATTCCCTAAACTTTGAGCGACTAACTTTTTAAACGTACAAACTAATATCTCTCCAGAAGATACCTCTAAAAAATAATCATCTAATAACCTTTTAACCACCATACCAATAATACCAAGACCAAGAATAGTAAAAGGATTGCCATAATTAGTGATAACTTTAGCCAAACTATTTATCGACTCTAAAAGTATTTGCTGACAAAGATGAGTAATAGGAGAAACCTCTGATTCAGACAGCAAAGATTTAAAATAACCTTCCACTTTACTTAAAGAAGAAATACTTCTTTCAAGTGTGTAGCAACGCAAGACAATATTTTTTTGGAGACCATATTTTTTCTGATAATTCTTCGGATATTGACCAAATATTCTATCTGCCAAATCTTCAGCCAAATTAAGCTGATTTAATTTTATATAAGCATTAGCCTTACCAACTAAAAAATCAATATTTTCAGGCAACTTATCTATAGCAGCTTGCCAACGAATTAAAGCCAATTCCCATTTTTGCGCCTGCATTGATACTCTAGCCAAACCATCATAACCATGATGTCGAGCAGGATATTTTGAAATAAGTTTTTCAAACAAACTTTCTGCTTCCCCATACCTAAATAAATTAATTAAAGCATTCCCTTTCTGTACATAGAAACCAATATTTTCAGGAAACCTTTCAACAGCATTTTCCCAACGCACTAAAGCCAAATTCCAATTCACCAAACTATTAGCAACCCTAGCATAACCCTCATAACCTTCCGATTGATTAGGAAACCTTTCAATTAACCCTTCAAAAACAACCTCAGCCTCATCAAACCGAAATAAATTAATCAACACATTTCCCTTTTGAACCTCAAAACCAATATTTTCAGGAAACCTTTCAACCGCATTTTCCCAACGCACCAAAGCCAAATTCCAATTCACCAAACTATTAGCAACCCTAGCATAACCCTCATAACCTTCTGGTAATTCTGGATAAATTTCCTTTAGTTGTTGAAATACCCTTTCCGCTTCCTCAAAATTACTTAAAGTAATTAAATTATTGCCACAACTACGATAAATAGCCATCTCTTGTTCAGGATTAATAATTAATGCTTGTTGGAAATATTCAACAGCCTCATTTATCTTTCCTTCCTGATTTAATTTATTCCCACTCTCGACACAATCTCTGGCAAAATCTGTTCGTAACCAATAGATTTTTTTCCCTGCCACGAGATGATTATGATTAATAAAAATAATTTCTTGCCAAATCTTAAATGCAGACACAAAATCAAACTTCGCTTCATAAACTTCAGCTAGAGTTTGCTGATAAATAGTCACATCAGTTTGCAGAGAAACAGCTATTTTTAGATATTTAATTGCTTCATATAATTGACCTTGATGTATTAAAGTCTTAGCCAAGCTATAGCAAAAGGTTGCAGAATCAGGATTGATTTGAATTGCCTCTTTATATTGGATAACTGCTTCTTGCCATTTATTTTGTGCAGCTAATATTTCTCCTAGATAATAATAACTCCAAGCAAAATTTGGATTTGATTCTATTGACTGTTTATATTTTTTAAACGCATCGTCTAATTTACCTGATCGCCACAGTATTTTAGCCTCTTGAAAAGACGCAGTATTTACCATAATTATTTAACTGACTAATATTCTTCACATGAACTTTAAAATTAAACTATAACATCTTGATACTAGGAATAAGAAACTTACCAATTGATAATTAATCTACCTATCAGAAGATGAGGCGATCGCTCTTGATTAATGTTTAGGACTTTAGAAAATAAGATAGCTATTTCCCTATACGAAATAGTCAGAAAAATCGGCGTTGCTGAACCAAGGGATGAATCTTTCACTCCCCACACTCCCCACACTCCCGACACCTCCCACACCTCCCACACCTCCCACACTAATTCATTCCACAAATATGCAACGCCGAAAAATCTCCCACCATCTTCCCGGAGCTTCACAGAATGAAAAAACCACTACTATTGCGTAGGTCGCAATAATCAGAAAAATCTGCCACCATTTTCCCAGAGCTTCACAGAATGAAAAAAGCCGACTATTTCTCTCAACGCAATAGTAGAGAAAATCTCCACCATCTCCCCGGAGCTTCACAGAATGAAAAAAACGACTATTTCCCCAAACGCATATAGTAGAGAAAATCTGCCACCATTTTCCCAGAGCTTCACAGAATGCAAAATCACTATTTCCCCATCAGCAATAGTCAGAAAAATTCCAGATACTCAACCGAAACCGAACAAAAAAATAGAGTAACAAAACTTCTTACCGAAAAATAAAGGTTTAAAACCTCTCCTTTAAAGCAGGAAAAAGAAAAAAATTTCCTCCTTAACCAATCCTTCTATTACAGAAGAAGTAATTGTTAATTATGAAACACCCCATAATTTAAGGATTCAAAAAATCTAAATGATTCCCATGTTTTCGCCGTAAAGATGCGGGAGAACCTTGCAATTCTAACTGTCCACGATTCAATAAAATAATCCAATCAGCTCTACCAATAACCCTCGGTCTATGACTAATAAAAATAGTAGTTTTCCCGCGACGATAAGACAATAAACTCTCCAAAACCTCCGACTCAGCAATCGGATCTAAACCAGAAGTTGACTCATCCAAAATTAATACAGCGGGGTCATTAACAATACCTCTTGCTATTGCTAAACGTTGCCTTTGTCCGCCAGAAATATTAGCTCCAAATTCTCCTAAAACCGTTTGATACTTATCAGGTAAACGACTAATAAATTCATCCGCTCCAGAAATTTGACAAGCTTGAACAATCTGTTCAAATGTTACTCCTGGTGCTGCTAAATGGAAATTTTCAATAATTGAACGACTCCAAAAATGAGCATCTTGAGGTACTAATACAACCTGTTTTCTTAGAGAATTTATATCTAAATCTTGCAAATTATAAATACCAATTTGAACATTACCAGATTGCACAGGATATAAACCAGCAATTAATTTAGCGACCGTACTTTTACCACAACCAGACTCACCAATTAAAGCAATAGATTTACCACCAGGAAACCTCACAGAAAAATTTTCTAATAAATCAATTCTACCCGCATAGTGAAAACCAATATTAGAGCAAATAATATCAGCATTATCCTTAATTTTAGCCTCTGGTTTTTGATGCTTTTCATCAGTTTCAGCGGGATAATCAATTACCTCAGAAAGTCGTTGAGTAGCAGTCTGAACTTTTGCCAATTCATCCATCAATCCTACCAATGTAGAAACCAAAGTTGACACATATTGATTCATGGCAATAAAAGCTAATAACTGACCAATACTTAACTGTTCAGCTATAACTAAATTACTGCCAAACCACAATAGAAAAATATTAGCAATATTACTAACTAAACCTGAAAATACATCATTGACAATTCCAATTTGAGTAGTTCTAAAACTCAAATTAGCCAACTTACCAAATCTGCCTTGATATTCTTCCCAAAATTGAGGAGCGCTAGAGGTAGTTTTGAGAGTCATTGCTCCTTTAAAAGTCTCTACTAAAACACCTTGAGTTTCTGCTTCTAAAGCAAATAAATTTCTAGTTTTTTGCTGTAAGATCGGCAACAAAGCAATAGTTGATAAAGTCATAACCACTGCCATAAAAACAGCAACTATAGTCAGGGAAAAACTATAGAGGCACATAACAATTAAAGAAATTAAAGCAATAAAAAATTGACTAGGCAAACTGACAATGACTTGGGAAACCAACTGATTAATCTCTTTAATATCTGTCAGCCTACTAACAATTTCACCACTACGTCGCGTCTCATAATAATTCAGTGGCAAACGTAAAATTTTTCTAGCAAATTCCATCACTAATCCCAACTCCAAACGTTGGGCAAAATGAGCAATCATATTAGATTGAACCAACTCCAGACAACTGCTAAAAATATTCATCACAATCACAGCAATTACCACACTGGTAAGCAACTGAAAATCACCCCGAACTAACACATCATCAGTTAGAATTTGCACCAAAAAAGGAGAAGCAATAGAAAGTAAACCTAAGACAATATTTAGGATAAATACCTGAATAAGAATTTGTCGATAATACCAAACTCGTCTCACCCATCTGCTAATATTGCTTACCTTTTCATCAGCCTCAGAAAAAAAGCGTTTTGCATCAGGTTCTACCAATAAACAAACCCAATCTTCCCAGGCTTCAGCTAATTCTTTTTTTGATAAAAAACGAATCCCAATAGCAGGGTCAGCAATAATATATTTATCCCCTTGTTTACCATATAAAACTACCCAATGATAGCCTTGCCAATGAATAATTGCTGGTAAAGGAGCCTGGTCAATTTTGTCTAAAATTCCGGGATTAGCTTTTACCGATCTGGCATTAAAACCAATAGAATCTGCACCTTGTTTTAAACCTAATAAAGTTGTTCCCTGTTGATTAGTACCTATAGTTTCTCTAATCCGATTAATAGTTAAATTACGACCATGATATTTAGCAATAGAAGCTAAACAAGCCGCTCCACAATCTTCCTCACTTTGCTGAAGAATTAATGGATATTTATTAAAGTTATTTATTTCACGTTCAGTAGATGCTTTTGGTAATATTGGTACTGGTACAATGTCTAACATAATAATTTCGTTTTTAATTTAAAAATAACTAAAATTTTGATTAATTTTATCCCAAATAAAGTAAGCATTCCGCAGTAAATTTCTCCTACTTTTTTTGCCTAACTCCTAACTATTTAAGTTACAGCGGTTTCCGATGTTATGAGGTACACGAGCGGGCAAGATGCCCGCACTACAAGATATTCAATTCAAACTTTGTACTTCATTTGCCCGAAATCTGCTGTAATAAATAATTAATAGCTAACGGCTGTTTCGCTTGCTTCGCTGCGCGACATTTTTGCGGAGCATTCCACAGAAAATGCTTACCAAATAACTATTACTGTTGACTATCAATCAAATCAGAAAAAAGCACCTATAAACCTAATAAAGCTATAGGTGCAGGTGCTTTTAATTAAATATCAATCAGAGTTATAATTCCAACAGAGTATAGGTATTAGTAGCAGCCACCACGGTAGCTAACATAACCGTAGCCATAACGACCACGACGGTAGCTAACATGATTGTAGCCATAACTACGACGAGGATAAGGGCGACCATAGTAATAACTTACAGAGCGACCATATCCATAGCCACCACAACCGCAACCATAACCACCATTAATAGTGGCAGAATCTTCAGTGGAAATATCAGAAAATAGTTCGTTGTTTTGAGTTTCTTGCATCATTATCTTCCTGGAAATTTATTCTATCAACAAGCTAGTTTAAATTTGTTTTAATTGATTTAACTGTCTCGTGATTTCTAATATATTACTCTTGAGGAAAAGTCGAATATCCGGAGCTTTTTTGATTTAGATTAAAATATTTTTTTTAATTAAAAATTAATCCTACACTCATAGAAAATTAATAAATTTTTGCCATAAAAAATACTTTAATTATAATCGTTATTTTTGTCAAAACTTATCGGTATAATTTCGCCAAAAAAATTATATATTTTATGGCTTTTTTTCTAATTTTCTACTTCTATGATCTCATAAAAAAACACCTATAAAATTATAGGTGTCTCATTTTATTAAATGTTAATCAGAGTTATCATTCCACCAGAGTCTAGTTATTAAGCTGAGAGACATTGAAATTGCATATCCTAAAAACAGAGAAACGAGTCCCATTACCCTCACCCCGTCTCCGCATCTCCGTGTCTCCGCGTCAGTCAAAACTAGCAAGTTAGATGCGTACAAGCTTAGTAGCATCCACCACCGTAGCCATAGCCACCACGATAACCATAGCCACCACGACCATAGCCATAGCTCACATAGCGACCATATCCATAGCCACCACCATGGTAATAGCCACGCCGACCGTAACCGTAACTTACAGCACGACCACGACCGTAACCGTAACCATCACAACCACAACCACCATTAATAGTAGCAGATTCTTCAGTAGCAATATCAGAAAATAGTTCGTTGTTTTGAGTTTCTTGCATCGTTTTTTCCTTAGATTTAATTTAATCAACAAGTTAGTTTAAATTTATATTATTTATTTAACTATCTCGTGATTTGTAATAGATTATTCTTGAGGTAAATTAGAGATTCAGGATGTTTTTTATTTTGATTTAGCTAATATTTGTAATTTGAAAAAACAACTAGATTTATGATTTATATATATGACCAATAACTATGACTAATTACTATTAATAAAATTATAAAAAAGCACCTATAAAAATATAGGTACTTGATATAATGCAATGAGGGTGAAACGCGGAGACACGGAGAGAGGAAGAGGCACAGATAGATCGACGCGAGGATTTTCTCTAATCAATAGAACAAGTAGATTGAATTAATTACTCAATTATCCAATCTCCGCGTCCCCGTGTCACCACGTCTCCGTTTCAAATCTTAAAAACGAAGCACTCTCCTACTTGCTCACTCCTCCAACTATATAGCGGATTTGATATTAGTAGCAGCCACCACGACGGTAGCCACCATAACCATAGCCATAACTACTACGACGGTAGCTATAACGTACAGGGCGAGCATATCCATGACCACCGTAGTAAAAGGCACGGGGACTATAATAACTTACAGAACGACCGTAACCGTAACCATCACAACCACAACCATGACCACCATTAATAGTAGCAGATTCTTCAGTGGCAATATCAGAAAATAGTTCGTTATTTTGAGTTTCTTGCATTATTTTTTCCTTGGATTTAATTGGATCAACAAGTTAGTATAAACTTCTATTATTTCTTGATTTAACTATCTCGTGATTTGTAATATATTGTTCTTTGAGTGAGGTACAAATTCCGGATTATTTTGATTAGTATTAAACTAGATTTTTAAGTATGCTAAAAAAGCACCTAAAAATTATAGGTGCTAACTATATTTAAACTTAAATTAGATGGAACAAGTTAAGGTTATACAGCTAATTTTTAGTAGCAATCGTAATAACCGTAACCGTAACTTACGGGGCGACTGTAGCTGTAGCTACGATAGTGGTAACTTACAGGACGATGATAGTAACTTACAGAACGACCATAACCATAATCGTCACAATCATAGAAATAACCGCCATTAATAGTAGCAGATTCTTCAGTAGAAAGGTCAGAAAATAGTTCGGTTTTTTGCGTTTCTTGCATAAGATTATCCTCTTGTTTATTTCTGTTTACAAGATATTAAAATATGAATATACTTGTTTAAATATCTTGTAATTTTCTATCTATTATTCGTTAGTGACTTCTAGCATCAGGATAATTTATTTCTGATTTTTTCACAATTTATGCAGTGGTAAAAAGCACAACAAAACGTACTTTTAAAAAATTACAGGACTTACGCAAAACATTGATAAAATATGTTTTTTGTAGGGGTAATTTCCTACAGATAGCATATGTGCGTAAGTCCTGAATTAATTAGCAGAAAAATGAAAAAAGTTTTAATTAGTAGCAGCCATAATTATAGTAGCGACGACGGGAGTAATAACGAACAGGCCGACGATAATAACGACGATAGCCATAACCGTAATAGCGACGACGATAGCCATAACCGTAATAGCCATGACCGCCATTGATAGTAGAAGACTCTTCAGTAGAAATATCGGTAAAGAGTTGATTATTTTCTGTTTCTTGCATAGAGGTTTTCCTCAAGCTTAACTACATTAATAATTCCTACTAATAAATAGGAATTACAATTCGTTCTTCTTAAGTAGTTACTAACATCCGGATACATACTGATCTAAATAATTTTGAATTAAATGTAGAACAAAAATTGCTGATATACAACAGTAAATGGAGAGCTTTGAGAAACTAAAACCCTACATCATTTTTTAGATTTATTTTATATATTTTTAACAGCTAAATACTTAAAAAATTGATACTTTCTCTATTATTAAACTAAATAGGATTTGCGCTCATAAGTCTGATGGTGGGGGTAGGGAGTAGTTAAGAGGAAAGGGGAGCGCCAGAAGAGGCTATCTACAAATAGCCCCTTAATTTTTCTGTTTCCCTTTACCCCACCCATCCTCACTTTTTCCGCTTTTTTCACCCAAAATTTGGTACTTTTTCATAACCTAAAATCCTCAATACCTTTATCTGCTAGTCTTTAAATATTTATTCAGCAAGCCCTAAATAGTAGGGGTAATTCATAAATTACGCAGTTCCTCCGATAGGGAGGCTTTTTATGTGCGTAGCAAACTGATAACTGATAACTGATAACTGAAATTATCCTTAGTTTAATAGTAGCCTCTAAGATTTCCATTGTAGTAATTAGAATTATAACGTTGATAATCAGAAGAATAACGGTTATAACCATAATAACTGCGAGGGCAAAGTTGAAAACCTAAAAAACTACGCTGATACTGATAATTTTCATTATAACCACCATTTATTATGGTAGATTGTTCAGAAGTAAGTTCTGTAAAAAGTTGCTTTTGTAGAGGTTCTGACATAATTAACTTCCTCATGGTTAAAAATTTTCAGAAAATATGAGAATCTTTACTGATTTTTGTAACTGATCAAAGAATTTTAATATACTTCCTAAATAATCTGTAGTATCCGGATTTTTGCCAACTTCTCTGATAACTGTCTGTTCAGTATAGACCTTAATTCTAATTTCTGGTACTTTTAACTTTACCCGGAATAATTTAGAAATAAATTTCTCACCTAGACCATATTCTCTTCTCGGAAATAGAAATATAAACGAGTAAAAGAAATTATAACAGGATAAAATTATGGTATTGCTAGAAAAATTCCCCATGAAAATTCAAGATTACAGAAATGTAAACAAGTTAATTATTAGGAGTAATCATATTATGTTCGGTCAAATATTTTTTTTGCCAGTGAAAAGTAAAGAAAAAAGGTAAGCAATAATTGGTGCTGGTGCATCGTCATGGTAGTGGATTGTAATTATTTTGTTAGGAGACACCGTAGTGGGAGCATCTTGCTCCCTGTAGGGACGTTGCATAACAAAAATGCGTTTAATGTTGCGCCAGCAAAACGTCCCTACTATTTACCATTACTATGTAGGACTACCCAATAATTAATTTAGTCTCAAAACAATTATTTTAGTAAGAAAATATCAATCATGTTCAATAATTCTGATTCTATAGAACTACAACCTCTAGAAAGTGATGAATTTCTCCCTCCCCTCAGTCGTTGGACAAAAGTAGGAGGAATGTTATTAGTAGGAACATTCGGCGCTGCTATTACCCTAATGAGTGTAGTCAAGTATAATCCTACCGTGAGAACAGAAGTTGTTGCTCGCCCAATAGGAGATGTCAGAATTGTTCAAGCACTTACAGAAGGTAAAGTTGAAAGTATAGAAGTAAATGAAAATCAAACAGTTGAAGTCGGCGATCCGATCGCCCGCATAGATGAATCTCCCCTAAGTCGCCAAAAAAGTCAACTACAAGAAAAAATCCAACAGTGTGAAGTAGAACTAGAACAAATCAAACAACAAATATCTGCTCTAGAAATTCAAATCCTGACTACCGCTAGACCTCAAACTGTACAACAATCCCAATCTACTATAGATCAATCATCCATTGAATCGGCTATTTTAGAACTATCTCAATCTTTGCCTACTGTTGCTCAACAGTTTGCGAAAGATAGACGGGATTTAATTGTGAAGCGAACAGCACTCATTAAAGACTTGACGACTGGTAACAGAGAATTAGAAAAACTAAATATTAAATTAGATAATAGTGTCATAACTGCCCCAGCAGATGGTACTATACTGAAATTATCTTTGCGTAATCCTGGGCAAACTGTAGATTCAGGAACAGCGATCGCTCATATAGTTCCTAATAATGCAGCTTTAGTATTTAAAGGTAGAGTCACAGCAGCAGATATTGCTAGGGTAAAAGTAGGGCAACCTGTGCAAATTCGCGTTTCCGCTTATCCTTTTCCTGATTATGGTATTCTCAAAGGAACTGTCAGTTCTATTTCTCCAGATGCTATTACCCTAGAAGCACTTCAAGAAGCTTATTATGAGGTGACAATAGAACCTGAAAAATCTTACCTAGTTAAGAGCGATCGCCAATATTCAATTCAACCAGGAATGGAAGGTAGAGCTGATATTATTTATTCAGAGGAAACAGTCTTAACTTTTGTTCTGAGAAAGGTGAGACTCTTAACTGATTTTTAGTTATTAGAGAATAGGGAATAGGGAGTGGGGAGCAGGGAGTAGGAAGCAGGGAGAAATAATTGATGTTTTCTTCAGGATAATTGATTTGATTTTTTGGCGTTGGTGATTTGAGGTATTATTTCTTGTTGGGATAAGAGCGCGAACAAAAAACTTTCTCCCTCTACTATTCTTTCTTCTTCTTTCTTTCCTCCTGACTCCTGACTCCTGACTCCTCAATAATTAAGATTAATATCATACACGCGCTTCACCAAAGCCGATTTTTTATTATTATCTAATAATCTGGTTCGTCAATCTGAAAAGCACTATAGCAATCTCCACATAGGTTGTAATATTTTATTACTGTAGGGGTTATTTCCACATCCCATTTTTGCTTGGGTTGGGAAATCAAACCCCTACGGTTTTTTTTCACAAATCATTTAGGTATTAGTATATAAAATATTTAGATAGTGTTATACAAAAAAATAACTATTTTGATATTCCTAATAGTTACAAATTATTTTTATTTTGTGATTTAATTTTATACACAAACTATACTACCGGACATGATATGATTCTAATTTGAATCAAAAAAAACTTATTGGATAAAGTTTTGATGTAGCAAATTTATGATTAGTGTTATTATAATCCAGATAGCTTTTGCCAAATTTAGTTAATACCATCCATTTACTTTTGATTTTTCTCTTTATTACTACTTGAAAAAAAATGCAAGACAAAATATTAGCCAAAGAACGAAAATTCCACGATATCTGGGCATCAACTATTGACATAGAAGGTATCCGAGTCGTTGATTATTTTGAAAGTTGTACCGCACCAGAAAATAGATTTATTCTCAAACAAATGGGAAATTTAACAGACAAATCTTTATTAGATTTAGGTTGTGGTGCAGGAGAAAATAGCGTTTATTTTGCCAAAAAAGGAGCCAAGTGTGTCGCCACAGATTATTCTCCAGGAATGGTAGATGTTGCTGTTAATTTAGCAGAAAAAAATGGTGTAAAAATTGAAGGAAAAGTTATGGATGCTATGGCATTAGAATTTCCTGATAATACCTTTGATTTTGTATATGCTTCTAATTTACTTCACCACTTACCAAATCCCAAATTAGCAATTCAAGAAATGCACCGAGTTCTGAAACCAGGAGGTAAAGCTTGTTTTTGGGACCCCTTAAAACATAATCCCATAATTAATGTTTATCGACGCATTGCTACAAAAGTTAGAACTGAAGATGAAACGCCTTTAGATATTAATATTGTTGATTTTGTCAAATCTCTTTATTCAGAAACAACTTACGATACATTTTGGTTAGCAAGCTTGTGGATTTTTTTGAACTTCTATTTAATTGAAAAAATTGACCCAAACAAAGAACGTTATTGGAAGAAAATTATTATTGAACACCAACGTTTAGAACCAACTTATAGCAAATTAGAAAAGCTAGATATTTTGTTGAAAAAGTTACCTTTAATCAAAAGATTTGCTTGGAATTTAGCAATAGTAGCAACCAAATAAAGGAGTAGGGGAGCGGGGAAATAAGGGAGTAATGGGAATAAATAGGTAATTTTCTGATTTATTCAGTTAATAAAAGGTAAGCATTTCCTACAGAATGCTACGCAAAAGTTAACAGCTTCTGAGATACATCTATAATTTCCTGCCACAAATTATATGGTTTAACAACTCAGATTTATGCTGAAAATAGAGTTGTTGCTTTATCGGTTCAACAATTAGTAATATCATGTCCGTTTGAATAGTGATAATTAAAGCTTATAGAATTGCTCTAGCCCGATGTATATATTATTGGGGTAGAGCAATTCTACAAACAAAAATTTTTTTTATCACTAATTATCCAGACATAATCTAATTAACATTTACCTTCTGCTTCAAAATAAGAAGATTGCCTAAAAAGAAAAATTTTGCTATGTTCTGCTTAAAAAGAGAGGTTTTATATCTGAATTATTTATTTCATTAATAATGAATAATTAATAACTATTCAATAAATTAACCCCCGATAAAAATTACTCTTCTACCCGCACATCAATTATACTAGCATTAAAATTATAATCATCACCTTCTAGCTCAATTGTCATCCCAATTTTTACCTTAATATTTCCTAAAACAGGACCATCATCAGTAACTCTACCTTTACCTTCCAATGTTAATAAAACATTCCGACTAAATATTTCTTTATCTCTAGGATCGGGT
>JBFRWR010000403.1:0-3092 GCA_051439685.1 Trichodesmium sp. | reverse complement strand
GCGTCCACGCGCCAGGTATTACCTTTCTCGCTATGATAACAAATCACGGCGACTAAAGTCGCCGCGTCGTTTTTCCGCCCCGCGGGTGAAAAGACGGGGCTACCAAACTGCCGAACTTTTTCCGTGTTACAGACATCTCGCCCGCTAAAGTTCTACCTAATAATAGTAGTAAATGCTATAATAGTAGGTTTAACCTGAATTATTATCTAGCTTAAGAATGAGTAACACAATCGGGTAAAACGGTGATCAACATAGAAAAATCTCTTAGTAGCCTATCTTTGAGTACCTTCTCATTTTGAGTAAGTTGAAGTCCAAATCAAATTATTGGCATTCTCCTTCAAATCTATCTAGAGTTTGCTGAACAAGTCTTAATAACTAAGGGTAGGAGTCAGGAGTCAGGAAGAGGAAGGAGGAAGAATTATCCCTTGATTTTTCTGCCTCGCGTCAACCTTTTATCCTAACTTTATGCAGCTCTTTAGAGTGAAAACCTTGTACTTTTTCCAGATACCAGAAATGCACTTACCTTTATCTGTATAATCCTTTGATATTTAATCAGCAAGCTCTATCTAAACTCCTAAGACTTCAGTTTTAACCTTTGGAATGCTATTAGTTTTAGCTCCCTTCCCAATAGCAAAACAATATTGTTGATGTCAACCTTTGATAAATTCAGATGGCTACCCTACTCATTCTCATTTAAAGAATTACTTCAAAAGAAGCAACTGGTAAGACATTTCTTAACCGTTAATTTTGCCTTTTCAATTCAAGAAAGAAAAAGAAAGAAAAGGTTTTCCGATCCTAATTTTTGCTGCTAGATAGTTAGAGTTAAGAAGCTGTATCTACCCGACCATAAAAAGTTCCACGAACCTTAACTTCTACAGCCTCTTTCGCGCCTAAATCTGTATCAGAAGGCTGAATTGCCTCAAAAATACCACCAATTTCACCTGTTTCGCCATCTACTTTAGAAATTTGCAGGGACATTTCACCAGCTTTAAGAAGAGTATCTGCGGACTTAATATTTGCCTTGATAAACTCTTCATCATCAGAACTAGCTGGTAAAGCTACTGCATTATCATATCCTGTAGTCACACCACGGCCTTTTGGATCTAAGAAACTAGAGCCTCGATAGGAAGGAACATTATATATACCTTTAAAATCAGTAGAAGTATTGAGACTAGAAAGACCAGGCTGACTCTTAGCAGTAAGTCCTTTAACAGTAAATAGAAACGGAACTTCCTCTCCACCTGGTAAAAGAACAGTTATTGGCTGAAAATCAATACCATATTGTTCATTAAATATCAAAGAATCATCTTCATCAAAGACTAGCTCACCTGTGACTTGATCTAGGGAAGAAGTGTACCTTGTTAATTTTCTACCTTCAACAAATTCTGCTTCTTGGCGTTTATTAGTTGGTTCTTCCTTAACAAAATAAGTAGTTGGCTGTAAACACAAATCTGTCAAAATGTAAGAATTATCATGGTTAAGAGCAATGGAACCACGAGCTGTTTCTGGTAAATCAGGACAGTTATTGGCCAATCCTGTATTGACAATATCTTCGTAAGTAAGTGGTTTATTACTATCTGGACTGTCTGAACAAGCAGTTAAAAAACTTAAACACACAGCTAATAGTGCAGCAATTAAAGCGCGATACCTCATTATTAACCTCAAGATTCAACATTAAATATTTAACAATGCTACTGCGTTTTCTGTTGACGCAGTATAAATAATCTGATTTTAGATTTGAAAGGAAACTCAGAGCAATAGGGAAAGCTATACTTTGTCCTGGCTCATTTGCTTTTGTTAGAGTTGATTTTCAAGACTATGCTACCATTCAATGGCTGCTAACTTATTTACCTATGCCCAGTTTCCTCAAAAAGGACTGTAATTCAAAGCAGATTTATCTTTGTATTAATCCAACATCATATTTTACATTGCTTGTTACTTTTTACTCAGTTAATCATGTAAATTAAAGTTACATAAGTAAATATACTTAAAGATCGGAGGTTATGATAATTTAATTCAATTAATTAGTTTTCGTTAATCAGAATTGTGTAGGATTTTGAAATTTATTTACAATCTAGATTAAATTTTTTCCTTCTCTAAAGTCAAAAAGTCTGCAAAATTTTCTAATGTTTTTTGGTAGTCTTTTGATGATTGTGATTTAGGGTGGAGTTCATTAATTGATAATTGATAATTGATAATTGATAATTACCTCTGGTTAAAACCGTTCTTGATTGAAAATAAGGAAATATTATTTCTTTTTTCCCCTTAAAAGGGGAGGCTTTAAACCATAATTATTTAATTATTAATAATTAATAATTAGGTAAGGAATAGGTGTAAGTATTCAGCTATTAGTAATCAGCATTCAGCTTTTCCTGGGGAATACTAAATGCTAATAGCTTTTGAAAGAATAAAATAACTACTAAGGTTAAATGATAACCTTTTTCTTAATAACTTTAATTCTCCTAGGAGATTAATTCCTACTGCCAAAATAATAAGTTAATAACTCATAGCTGATACTTGATACTTGATACTTAATACTTGATAGCTGAATGCTTACCTATATGTTATATTAACGTCTTACTGATTATTAATCTAAACTGAGTTTGGTTAAATCCAGCAAAAATATTCATTTCACAAAACTAAAACTTAATAATGAAAAAATTTTTTTCCCTCCTCCGTCAAACAGTAATTATTTCTTTAATAACATTTGGCTTAACAGAAATTGCATTCAGAATTTATCACAAAATTAATCCTTCGTTTATGTTTTATGACCCCTCATCTTATAATCGCTGGCGAGGAAAACCACTTTCTACAGATTATGGTTTTAAGTTAAATTCTAGAGGATTTAAAGATGTCGAATTTACTAAACAAAAAGCTGAAGGTACATATAGAATTATTGGCATAGGTGATTCTTTTGCTTATAGTGGTGTACCTTATAAACATAACTTTTTAACTCTATTGGAGTCTAAACTTAATGAGGATATTCAGCAACCTATAGAATTAATCAATATGGGAATAATTGCTATTGGACCAAAAGATTATTTGTCTTTATTTGTCAATGAAGGATTAGAGTTAAATCCTGATATGCTTTT
>JBFRWR010000402.1:0-16920 GCA_051439685.1 Trichodesmium sp. | reverse complement strand
GATTGATGGAATTAATTCAATTTATAGCCAAATGTACCAGCTAAGTTTTTAGAGTAGCGATCGCCTAATCTGCTCATTCATGATTAAAAGGCCACAACTTATTTGATTAACTTTCTAGGGAATTATTATAGTATGATATGCCGTGATACACCTAAAATATTGCAACAGTGGGGGCGGGTTCGGCTCTACCTCACAGAACTTACTAATTAACACTTCTTCTTTCTCAAAAGATCATAAATTAGCCAATATTTAAGAAAATGCCAACCACCAAATACTCTCATTCCAAACTCCCCAGTAAATTCATCAGAATAGGTGGAATATTATTATGGGCGATCGCATTAACTAGCTGTACTACTCAACGTCAGAACCTCACCATCTCTAGTGGTGCTAATGGCGGAGCTTATGAACGTATTGGCAGACAAATAGTCAATTCAGCTCAGGATGTAGGAAAGATGTCTGTCACTGACACCTATGATTCTGAAGGTTCGCAGCAAAACCTGAAACGTCTACTTAACAAAGAAGCAGACCTTGCTCTGGTCCAATTAGATGTAGCTAGCGAAGCCATGAAAAGTGGTCAAGTACAAGCAGTAGCTGTTCTTGCCCACGAATATTTACACCTAATCACACCTTCTGACTCAGAAATCAATACTTTTAGTGACCTTGAAGGAAAAAGAGTTGCTTTTGGAACTCCCGGTAGTGGCATTTACTTTACTGCTCAACAACTATTCAGCGCTACGAATTTAAACATCATTGAAGAAAAACTTAATTTCCGACAAGGATTTACGAAACTTAAACAAAAACAAATAGATGCTTTAGTTTATGTGGGACCATTAGGAGGTAGTAAAAAAGTTAAAGCACAACTCGCAACACCCCCCATGCTCAAGCTTGTACCCATGGCAACTCCCTTAATTAACTATTTAACCATTCAATTTCCCGAATCATACCAAAGTGCAACCTTTCCTCAAGGTAGTTATGTACCTCTACCACCCTTACCCCAAGAAGAGTTAGCCACCATTTCTACTGCTGCTGCTTTAGTAACTCGCCCTGATGTTAACAAGAAACAAATTGCTCTATTAACTTGGTCAATAATTTCATCTTCTCGGCAATACTCATTATTTTATCCAGAGCTAGCCAACGGAAATGCCCGTTCTTTATTACGCAGTGGTTTGGTATATCTCCATCCAGGCGCTCAACAAGCATTTAATCAAGGCGATCCTAGAGAATTTTGGATACGTTACTTTGAAGAAAATCAGGATTTACAGGCAGGTTTTATTATTTTCATATTTACAGGTTTGATCGGCTTTTTCTGGCGATATTGGCGACAGAAAAGATGTCTAAAGATGATTAAAAATAGCAGTTTAGCTCTCAATGAAATTAGTTTGTGTCTAGAAATAAATCCTGCTCAAGCTTTTAAAGAAGTTGAAGAATTAAGACAACAACATCGGTTAATGTTGATTGAAGGAGATTTACCTAAAGAAGCTTATGAAAAACTAGAAGATATGACGCAAGTTATTGCTGAAAAAGCACGAAATTTGCAAGAACAACAACGTCAAAAAGATATTCAAAGTACAATATCATTAATTGATGAATGGCAAAATATGTCAGTAGTTTGTCAAGAAAAAATTAGAGATAAGCTCAAAGAATCAGAGAGTAAATATCGAGAAATGTTATTATCAAATCAAATTGATATTCAAACTTATATTCATCTGACTCAGCTTATTAGTTATTATGTTAACTTAAATAACCATCAAAATACAGATAATCATACTCTTCCTGTCACTTTTAATTCATAAATTATAGCGGTTTTCATTTCGGTCAAAGTAGGGACGTTGCATGCAACGTCCCTACTGGATTTTGCTTATGGCGATGTGGTTCATCAACCTGAAAAGCACTGTAATTGTCGAACCCGCTCCTACATTTTTATGATTTTTATGGTTTGGTTGGGGGGCGGGTTTATTTGACCATCTGTGAAAACTCGTTAGCTGAACTGTGGAACCCGCCCCTACGGAGTCTGATATAGAATCAGGATAATTACTATCGCGAAGTCATTGCGACTGGAACGGAGTGGAAGGAAGCAATCTCTTAAACCTATGAGATTGCTTCCTATCGTCGCAATGACTACTGTTATTTTATATCAAGTAACATTAATTAACCGCAATGTAGGGACGTTGCATGCAACGTCCCTACGAGGTTGGGGAAAGATTTTTTATTACAGTTATTGAATGAGACATGATATTAGATGAAACAGTCCAGTAAACTGACACACCTTAAATAATGCAATAGTAGGGGCGGGTTACGGTTCCCGAAAAATCAGCATAAATTTTCATGCTGACTCTCAGATTTACATAAACCCGCCCCAGACGATGGTGCTTGATATCATTGGGGGCGGGTTTATTTGACCATCTGTGAAAACTCGTTGTACGGACGTTCGCATTTTTGTTATGCAACGTCCCTATGGTGGAACCCGCCCCTAGGTCGTCTGATTCCCTAATCCACTATTTTAGATTTCTACTTAAAATAACTCGATCGCGTCCCTGTCTCTTCGCCTCATATAATGCTTCATCTGCCTGATTAATTAAATACTCTGGACTATTTTCCAAGGTAGGAATCAGACTGGCAACCCCTATACTCAAGGTGACAAAATTACTTACCTTAGATTGAGCATGGGGAATAGCGATAGTTGCAATGGAGGAACGAATAGACTCAGCAATAGTAGAGGCTCCCTCTATATCTGTATTGGGTAAAATTACCGCAAATTCCTCACCACCGTAACGAGCTACTAAATCAGTAGAGCGTTGAGGAATTTCGGCGATCGCCTGCGCCACACGAATTAAACAATCATCTCCCCCTTGATGTCCATAATAATCATTGTAACGTTTGAAATAATCAATATCAATTAGGAGGAGAGACAAAAATTCTTTTTCTCGCAGATGTCGTCCCCACTCAAGAGCAAAATACTCATCAAAACTACGGCGATTTGCTATTTGAGTCAGTCCATCTAAATTAGCCAGCCGTAATAATTCCTGATTAGCTTTTTCCAGTTCAGCAGTACGCTGGGCAACCTGCTGTTGTAAAGTTTGGTTATAATCTGCAAGAATCTTTTGAGCTTTTTTCTGTTCAGTAATATCTTGAAAAGTAGCAATAGCATACTCTATTTCTCCTTGGTCATTATAGACTGGTTTCCCCCAGACTTCAATGGCAATTCGTCTATCTTCTCGCTGAATTTCTATATTATCATCCCTCACGGTTTCTCCTTGTAAGGCGCGTATTATTGGTAGATTGGCCTCTTGATATTTTGACTCAGTACCAGCTTGATACACTTGATAAACCTCAGAAATTTGATTTGATTCAATATTTTCCACCACTTCCCTACCTATTAATTCCTGTGCAAGTTGATTTGTGTAATAGGGATAGCCAGAAGCATCTAGAATCCACACACCAACTGGCATCCCATCAAGAAACTGTGCTAACTTACTTTCATTTTGCCTAACTTGAGCATAAAGTTTGGCATTTTCAATAGAAATGGCTGCTTGAGATGATAATAAATTTAATATCTCCATGCGTTTGCTGGTAAATGCTCCTACAGTAAACTTATTTTCTAGGTAAAGGATACCTATGAATTTTCCTTGATTTAAAACAGGAGTACAGCACAAACTTTTAGGTCGGTGTTGGATCAGGTATGAATCTCTAGAAAAAGTAGTGTCTTGTTCAAGATTATTGATCAGTACAGTTTTTTGTGTTCGTTTGACAGTATCAATGATTTTACTAGGTAGGATTTCCTGATAATTAGAAGTAGAGCATAAGTCATCGTTGCCATCAACCCATTGAGCGGCTATTTCCCAACTACGAGAATTATATAAAAGTAAGACACATTTGTTGGCTCCGGCATTTTCTGCAACAATGCGTGTCATTTTGGAGAGTAATATTTCTAGTTCGATTTCCTCAGATATAGCTTGGGAGGCTTTAATAGCAGAGGCTAAGTCTAGAGATTCTGATGTAGTAGTTACATTACCTGTATATCGAGAATTGCTTTTAGTATAAATAGGATTGGGGCAATTATCCCCAGAAATACAAATAGGAACAAATAGTTGGGGATATTTTTCTTGAAGTTGGTCAGTCTTAGCTGTGGCTCCCCAAATGTTATAGCAGTAGTGGGCTTCTTGCATATAAACACTAGCCACTTTTTCTTTGGCATAACTTAGATAAAATTTGGCTGCTAATTCATTCGCTAATGCTTCTTCTTGGATATATTCGTTCGTCTTCGCTCCTGATATTGCCCTGTCATATAGCTCAATTGCTGGTACTTTTTTTCCTAATACTCGGCATTTTTCTGCTTCCACCAAATCAACTTTATGTTGATAATTCATAGGAGCTGACTCCGCCCATTGCTGCTGTAATTTCATTTGATTTGCTTCTACTCGTTGAATAACTTCTGATCTCTCCCCTATTTTTTCAGTGACACTTGCCAAAGCTATCAAAGAATCATAAAAATAAAACACTGGTTGAGTCACCAGTCCTGAAGAAGCAAATACATACCCCTTAATTTCTTCTATATAGTTCTGAATAGATTCAATTTCGGCAAACAGATAAGACAGCATCATCTTATACAGGTAAAAAAAGGATAATCCCAATGAGTCATTAGCACTCAACATTTGAGATATACATTCTGCCTCTTGCTGAGTATCTTCAGCCAAAATAGTTGGATATTTAGAAATTCCTAGTAAATTTAATGTTGCTTGCCAACAACTGCGACACCAATTAGCTGCTACCAATTGATTTAATTGTACTAATCCATCAAAGTAAGTATGAGCTAACTTTTCTAAGGATACAAGAGGTTGACAAGACCAAAAAGATTGCAAACAAAAACCATGAGCATTATAGCCAGCAAATTCTAAATTTCCCACTTCTAAACCAATTCCATAACCCTCTTGTAAGGGAGAGACGGTTTCTTTCATGTGAGATTTATAATGTATGAGGAAGAACATGACGATATGTAAGACTAATGGCTTAACTGCTTTGAAATCATATTTGGAGACTACCTGTAGTGCTAGTTGACCAAACTTGACCGCGACATCAATATCTTGCAATACACCACAAGCAATGATCCCATAACAAGAATAAGCAAAAGCCGACGCTTCGGTATTTCCATATTCAATAGATAGCTTGACTGATAAGGCAACTAATAATGGAAACAACGGGGAACCAGAAAGGTAAGTAGCTGGCATAATGCTATTAGTAATCTCAATGATTGCAATTTTTTCCCGGTCTTGGATCATTGGTAGATGAACTAAATCTTCTATCTCTCGATCGCCTATCAGTAAGAGAATTTCTGCAACTGCTTGTTGGATATATTCCTGTGTGGGTACTTCGGGAAAGGTGACACCTAGTTGTTGCAAAAATTCTTGGGCAATAGCAATTGCTTGATTTGGTTGATGTCGGGTGTTATATGCTTGGACTCTAATTCGGCAAACATTCATTTGTTCTGGCAAAGAACGAGTATGGGCAATTACTACCTCAATCAACTGTTCCATGGTTTCAAAATCACCACAGAGGGAGGCTAATTCCACGGCTAACTCATATAATTCCAGAGTCATATTATATTGTCGCGACCAAGGATTTTCTCCGAGAAAGGTTAACCCAATGTTGGCATATTCCCGCCCTGCTTGATACGCAGTGGCATTTCGTGCTTTGCGACAGGCGATCAGATTAAATTGTGCTAGTTCATCCCGTTCTTTTTCTGCTGTAATTATGTTTGTTCCATAATTTAATTGACTGACTAGCTCAAAAATTCTTTCTTCTCTAGCTTCTCTGGATATGTTTTCCAAAAGCAATTTGCCAATATCGTAATGGAATCTTGCTTTTTGATCATCGGGAATTAAAGCATAAGCAGCTTGTTGTACTCTGTCATGTAAGAAATAATAAGTAAGGGAAATATCTGAAATTTCCTCGTCTTCGTTTTTCTCTCCCAGGAAAAATTTATAGATTTCACTATCGGGAATAATAAATCCCTCCCGCAACGCCACCCATAAATCTTTTGCGACTTCTGTCGGAGTTTTTTTCCGCACGATCGCCAAGGTTGATAAATCAAATTTGTTGCCGATACACGCTGCTAGTTTGATTGCATCCCTTGTTACTTCTGGCAGTTTCTGCAACCTCTGAACCATAAACTTTACTACATCATCCGTTAGTGCTAATTGACGAACTTTTGTTAAATTACATTGCCAGTATCCTGCTTTGGCATCAAATTTAATCCACCCATCCTCATATAAACCCTGCAAAAATTGAGTGATAAAAAATGGATTTCCTTTGGTTTTTTGATAAATTAATTCTGCTAGTGGTGTAGCAATTTCAACTGAACAAATTAATGTATCAGCCACTAAATGAGTAATATTCGTTTGCTCTAGAGGAGCTAGGGTTAGAGTTTTCATTTCTGCTCCCTGTTTCTGAATTTCATCTAATACCAACATTAATGGATGGGCGGGGAATACTTCGTTATCCCGATATGCTCCCAATAACAGGAGATATTTTAATTCAGGATCGGTCATTAAGAGATTCAACATATTTAAGGAAATTGAATCCGCCCACTGTAAGTCATCTAGAAAAATGACTAAGGGATGCTCTTGTGTAGAGAAAATTCTGACAAATTTACTGAATAGCAAGTTAAAGCGGTTTTGTGCTGCACTACCAGATAATTTGGGAACGACTGGTTGCTTGCCGATAATTTTTTCTAGTTCAGGGATAACATCAATTATGACTTGTCCGTTTTCTCCAACAACTTCGAGAATTTTGGCTTGCCAATTTGCTAACTCAGCATCAGACTCACTTAATAACTGACTGATTAAGTCCTGGAATACTTGGATAAAAGCACTGAAGGGAAGATTACGATTAAATTGGTCGTATTTTCCTTTGATAAAATAGCCTCTTTGTTTGACTATGGGTTTATGTACTTCATTAACGACTACTGTTTTTCCCATCCCGGAAAAACCAGCTACCAAAATCATTGCTGTTTTTCCACTGGTTACATACTCGAAAGCATTGAGTAGAATTTCTACTTCTGTTTCCCTACCGTAGAGTTTTTCGGGAATTAAGAAGTGATGGCAAACATCTCGCTCCCCAATTTGAAATTGAGTGATTTTTCCTGTAGTGTTTAACTGTTGCCAACATTTTTCTAGGTCATGTTTCAAACCCCACGCACTTTGATAGCGATCTTCAGCATTTTTCGCCATCAATTTCAAAATTATTGCCTGCAAAACTTTGGAAATTTCTTTACTTTTAATTACCGGAAATTGCACTTGTTGAGCCATGTGACAATGGACTAACTCTACTGAGTCTTTACTGGTAAATGGTAGCTCACCTGTAATTAGTTTAAAAAATGTTGCCCCCAGGGAATATAAATCTGTACGATAGTCAATTCCTCGGTTCATTCGTCCTGTTTGTTCGGGGGATATATAGGCTAGAGTTCCTTCTAATATATTAAAGTTTTTAATTATGGGATTTTCTTTAGTTAACCGGGAAGAAATCCCAAAGTCAATTATTTTTAATTGTTTGTTTTTTGTATTGTAAATTATATTAGCTGGATTAATATCTTTATGAATAATATTTTCTGCATGAATTTCTCCTAAAGTTGTAGTGATTTTAATTGCAATATCCAGAAATTCTGTTAAATTAAATTTATAGCTCTTTTGAATCATATCTAAAGATTTACCACCAAAATCTTCTAAAATAATTACTAGAGTATTTTGATATTTTTCTAAACCATAGACTTTAATTACACCCTCTAGATTCAGAGTCCGAGTCAATTCATATTCTTGTTTGTAGCGGTTGAGTTGGCAGGGTGTAGGATAATCTTCTTTGAGGACTTTGAGAATTACTTTTTGAGCATTTTGTTCTCGGATAGCCCGATAGAATATCGAGTTACTACTTTCATAAATTTGATCTAAAACTAGATAACCAGGTAATAGGATCATCTTTCTTTTTCTATTTCTTTAGTTTTAGTAATAGTAACTACTCTAACAAAGATTATTGGTATAATAAAACTCACTGTATAATTGATTATAGATTTTGATTTTACAGAGATTTTTAGATTGATAAACTACATCGTCGTAACCCAAATCTTGTATGGGTAATTCGCGGAAATAATTTATGAAAAAAAACTGTAGGGGTTTGGTCTCCAAACCCAAACAAAATTGAAGTTCCCTTAATTCAAGTTAAAAAAAATATATTCGTCGAATGGAACGGAGTTATATCCTACTAATTGCTAAGTGCTAACTGCTTCTTTAATTATTTATCTTTGAGCTTTTCTACATAACCCCACAAACTATAGTCACGAGCTAACCAACCATAAAAAAAAGCCATTTGACTAGCATCTTCTTGAACTCTTTTATAACGATAAAAAATTCTTTCATTAATCATTTGTAGAGCAGTATTGCGATTATTTCCATCTACTAATGCTTCCTTTGTTTTAACATCAAATACACCTGTTTGTGGTAAACCTAAAGCTTGTTGCAGAAAAGTTACAGAGTTATGAATACCAAAATTAACGGCAGTATCAAACATAACTACAGCTAGAGCAGGGTGCATTGTAGCCGATCTACTATTATCCCAATAACCTTGATAAATTTCCATCAATTCTGCATCGGACATTTGAGTAACATCTAATGGAGGTAGACCTCTTTTACTGCGATAAGCATTATATACAGTTTGTAAAATTCCTTTATAAGTTCTCCCCCCTTTATCTGCTGGATGATTACTAAAACCACCTTCAAAATATAGGGTGAAAGCTAGGGCAGTTTCAAATAATTTTTCCTCATATTTTTCCTCATATTTTTTTTCAGTTTGTGCCTGAGCAGGAATTTTATTATTAATACTAATAGGCATTCCTACAGCTAAGATTAATGAAATAATTCCTATAATTATTTGGGGTTTAAATTTAGCCTTTGGTTGGAGTTGAATAAATTTTTTCCAAATCATTAAAATCTTCCTTATTTTAGTTATTAATAATGTAAGCATTTAGCGGGCAGCGGTCAGCTATTAACCATGAGATATTAACTCATTATTTTGTAAATATCAATAGTTTCTCAGGAGAATTAAAAGTTATAAAAAAAATGTAAGCATTTAGCGGTCAGCGGTCAGCTAGCCTCCTATCGGAGGAACTTTCCTTTGGAATGCTACGCAAACGTTAACAGCCATGAGATATTAACTCATTATTTTGTAAATATCAATAGTTTCTCAGGAGAATTAAAAGTTATAAAAAAAAGGTTATTAATTAACCTTAATAGTTATTACTTTCAAAAGCAGTTTGCATAGCATTCTCAAGGAAATACTTACCGAATAATTAAGGTTTAAAGCCTCTCCAAGAAAGGAGAAACACTGAAGTTATTGTCCTTTTAGTCACTCCTCTTCCTTTGAGGGAGAGGTAATTTCAGTTATCAGTTATCAGTTATCAGTTAGCCTCCTGCGGAGGAGCTACGCTATCAGCGAACCTCCGACTAAACTCGGAGGCTTGAAATACTGAGTTAAATATTTTTTTCATCCCCTTAAAAGGGGAGGATTTATACCTCTTTTTTTGGTAATTATCAATTATCAATTATCAATTATCCATTATCCATTATCAATTATTGAACATAGGATAACTTAAATTTTGGATTGTATAAAGATGACTCCTATATCTGCTAATCTAACTCAGGTAAAAATATGATAAATTTTAACCTTTAAGACACTACTCTTAACGGTAGAGTTTATAGCATAAAAGTCTATTCCAATGAATATTGATTCTAATCTTCCCCACTCACAAACTCCAAATTTTGAGACATTAACAGTACAAGCTGAATTCTATTACTCTCAAGGACAATTATCCGAGGCGATCGCTTGTTGTCGTCAGGCTTTAGATTTACAACCAGATTGGCCTCCAATTTATGTCACCCTGGCCAATATTCTCCAGGCCCAAGGTCAAATCTCTGAGGCAATAAATTTCTATTATAAGGCCATAGAACTTAATTCTAATTTACCAGAAGCTCATGTTAATTTGGGCAGTATGTTTTACCGTCAGGGAAATTTTCAGGAGGCGATCGCCTATTACCGAAGGGCAATTCAGCTAAAACCTGATATGGCTGCTGCTTATTGGAATTTGGCCAAGGTTTGGCAGCAGTTGGACAAGTCGGAAGAGGCGATCGCTTCTCAGCAAAAAGCGTTGGAGTTAAATCCTAATTTGGGTGGGGTTGAGTTTAGTTTAAATGAAGGATATAAATTAGCTGAAGCTGGTAAATTAGAGGAAGCAATAAAGGTTTGGCAAGCAGCAATTAAACTTAAGCCGGATTTAGCAGAAGCTTATTGTCAAATTGGGATTATTTTGAGAAATCAAGGGTATTTTTCGGAAGCTATTCAGCACTTGAAAAAAGCTATTGAAATTCAACCTAATTATGCTACAGCGCATCAACATTTATGTGGCATTCTTAGAGATGGTAATAATTATGTAAGTGCTAGGGAAGCGGTGAATAAATATTATCAAGAATGTAATGATTCTGACCAGATTATGACTGCAATATATATGATTAGCACTTATCAAGTATCTGGTTTAAATGAAATTGCTAAGGATAGATTTTTTGAGATAGAGGCTAAACTCAAACAAGATATTAATATTATTAAAAAAATAGTGGAACTCCGCAGTTTATATGGTAATTTATTATTTACTATTCCCTACTTGAGAGATAATCTTGAAGCTAATTCTCAACTCTACAAATTAGTATCTGAATCCTATACTAAACTAGCTCTTCAACCTCAAAATAATCAAGATTTTTCAGGTTTTGCATTTAGTCAAAGTCGAAAATTAAAAGTAGGCTTTATCTCTAGTCACTTTAATAGACATTCTGTCGGTTGGTGTAGTTTTGATCTAATTCAGGAGCTAGGAAAGTTAAATACAGAAGTATATTTATATTCAACAGAACGTTTAAAAGTAGATGACCAAACTCATAAATTTAATCAAGTTGTTACTAAATTATTTGTACCGAAAAAATATCCTCAAGGAGTGGCAGATGTCAGAGAAATTATTGGAGAAATTCAGCAAGATAAAATTGATATATTAATAGATTTGGATTCTATCAGTTTGCCAATTAACACAGCTATTTTACATCATCAACCAGCACCTATTTGTATGTCTTGGCTAGGGTTTGATGCTCCTTATATATCCTCAAATAATTATTTTCTCTGTGACTCTTACACCCATCCTCAAGATCGGGATAAATATTATGTAGAAAAATTGGTGAGGATGCCAGATTCATTTGTGGCAGTTTCTGGTTTTCAAAGAAAAGAAATAAATCAAATTGCTTTGAGAAAAGCTCAGAGAATAGGTGTAGACCAAATAGTTTATTTATGTTTAGCTCCAGGTAGAAAATTTAATCGAGATTTAGTTAAAGCACAAGTTGCTATTTTAAAGCAAGTTCCTAATAGTATTTTAGTTCACAAAGGTTTAGGAGATTTAGAAGTATTTAAAGCTGCTTATCATCAAGCTTGTCAAGCGGAGGAAGTAAGTATTCATCGCATTAAATTTATGGATAGATTTTCTACAGAAGAAGACCATAGAAGTATTTATTCTTTAGCAGATATTTTGCTTGATTCTTATCCTTATAATGGTGGTACTCATACTTTAGAAGCTTTGTGGTTTAATCTGCCAGTTGTCACCTTTGCTGGAGAACAATTTTTATCTAGAATGGGCTATTCTTTTTTACAAAGTTTAGATATTAAATTAGGTATCTCATGGTCTTGGGAAGAATACATTAATTGGGGTGTCAAATTAGGTGTAAATTCAAATTTACGACAGGAATTTATTGATAAGTTAGTTAAGTCTAAGGAGTCAGAAAATTTAGCACCTTTATGGAACTCGAAAAAATTTGCTCAGGATATGTATGATATGATGGTTAAATTATTAATGAATTATACTGGTAAAGGTTCGGCTATTTAATTTAGCAAAATCAAGGTAATGGTTCAGTATTTAGTAGTCAGTTAGTCTCTTCTAGAGGAACTACCTTATCAGCAATTAGTTATTTAATTATTTTCTGGAAAAGGGGGAATTAGTATTCGGAGATGGAGGAAAGTTTATCAAGTATAAATTAACAGGGAATCACAGTCCTAATAATAGCTAAACAAGATATAGCAATTCCTAAAAAGCGTGAGGTACAAAATCCTTTGTTTTGGGAGTAGGGAGTAGGGAGTAGGAAAGATGGGGGAATGGGTAATAGCAAATCAGAAAAACAACTGTACCTCATTTTTCTTGATAAACGCTATAAATAATAGATTTATAGCTTTTTTATCTAACAGCTTTTCTCTACAGCATTTTCAAATGAGATGTAAATCTAGATTGATTTTTTATGAGAAATAAAATCTTGTCTTTAGTACCGACTCATCCCTGTGGAAAGCTAGTATTTAATGCTGTTTTCCCTTCTTTACCGAAATAATTAATCATTAAACAATTAAATAATTAGATAATTCAGGTTTAAAGCCTCCCCTTGAAAGGGGAAAAAAATAAATATTTTCCTGATTGGTCAATCCTCTATCTAAAAGGGAGAGGTAATTATCAATTATCAATTATTAATTATCAATTAATGAATATTCCCTTTTTAATAGAACTGGTTTTCCGCATTTACAATGAAAACGCTATATAGCAAATCTCCATAGTTTTTAAGATTTTATCATAGGGTTTTGGTCTGCAAACCCCAGCGAAAAAAAGGGATTTGGAAACAAAACTCCTAAAGTTTTTTCTCACAAATATAATGGGATTATTATATAGCAATCCTAAATAAGTTGCGATAAATTAAAAAGTAGATAAAAAAGTTGAAACTCCGACCTGTTACCTATTCACTATCCCTTGAAAATCAGTAATATTTTTGCCACAAATAAAATAGGATTGCTACATATAGATTTATAGATTTCATGGGATTTGTTGCCAAAATTTTATTTAAGTAGGTAATTATAGGATTTACCAAAGTCATAATCTACAGTTCTATTTTTGTCTTTTTGTTCCCTGTTCCCAGTTAAGTGTTCCCTCAAACCTAAAATTTTGTACCTCACCATTATGGTAATTACTATATTAATTATTAATTTAATTTCGTTCCTTTTTATAATATGCAAAAATTGAAAATACCAACACTTCATCCTGATAGTAAATTTATTAGATCATGGCAAACATTAATTGTATTTGTCATAATTTCTAATGCTTTTCTCGTACCATTCAGAATTGCTTTTGAAAATAGATTTTATGGGATTTGGATTATCTTAGACTTAACCGGAGACTTAATTCTAATCGCTGATATATTTCTCCGATTTCATATTGGTTATTTTGAGCGTGGAGAATATATTAAAGACACCAAAAAAATAGCTAAACGTTATCGTTCCCGATTATTAATTAGACATTTAATATGTAGTTTTCCTGGAGACTTAATTGCCAGAATTATACTGCCACAGTCCCTATTTCTGATTGCCTGGTTCAGATTACCCCGTTTAGTACGCTTACCTCAACTTTATCGAGTTTTTAATAGGTGGGAAACCAATATTAATATTAACCCTACCTTAATTAGAATGTGTAAATTAGTAATATTTATCATTTTAATTACTCATTGGGTAGCTTGTGGATGGTTTCTCATCGGTAGTTGGGAATCTCCTTCTGGAAGTTCTTGGTTAATTACTAAATCTTTAGAAGAAGTTAGTACAAGAACCCAATATATGAACTCTCTTTATTGGGCAATTACAACTTTAACTACTGTCGGATATGGAGATATTACTCCTACTACAGACATTGAAATAATATTCACATTAATGGTAATGTTTTTAGGCATATCTATGTATGCTTATATTATTGGTAATGTCTCTTCATTAATTTCTAACATAGATGCAACTCAAGCGAGATATAGAGAAAAATTAACTCAAATTCAAACCTATATGCGGGAGCATAAAATTCCTCCTAGTTTACAACAAACAATCAGAGATTACTATCAGTATATATGGATTGAAAATCGGGATATTAGAGATTATCACGTCCTCGAAGAATTACCCTACCCTCTCAAAATGAAAATTGCTCTGCAATTACATAAAGAAGTCATCGAAAAAGTTCCAATTTTTCAAGGAGCAAATACACAGTTTGTGGAAGAAATAGTAATGGTATTAAAGCCCGAAATATTTCCGCCTAATGAATACATAATTCGCGAAGGTAACTGGGGCCATGAAATGTATTTTATTAAGCGGGGATTAGTTCAAGCTTTCTCGGAAAAAACTGGTACTATATATAGAAATATGGGAGAAGGTGCATTTTTTGGAGAAATAGCTCTAATCTATGAACAAAAACGTACAGCATCAATAATTACATTAACTTACTGTGAATTATTTATACTAGAAAAAGATGACTTTAAAAAAGTCTTAGAACACTATCCAAATTTTGCATCTCATGTTAAAGAAATAGCGGAAGAACGTTATCAAAGTCAAGACAAAGAATAAATATGCAACTATCAAAAACACCAACTATTAAATATATTAAACAACCTACTTCACAAGCTTGGCTCGAACAAGCACTAGCTAATTTAGACATTATTTTATTAGACCATTCTCACTGTGAACGAAAGGCAGCAGGTGTGGCTTTAAATTTAATGTTTCGTTATCCTTCTAGCACTAAACTTATTAAAAATTTAACAGCTATTGCTCGTGAAGAATTAGAACATTTTGCACAAGTAAATGAATGGTTAGAACGTCGTAATATTCCCTTGGCTCCCCTAAATTCTCCTCCCTATGGAGCTACTTTAAATAGTCAAGTTCGCCGGAATGAACCTGATAGAATGTTGGATTTATTATTAGTTTATTGTTTAATTGAAGCCCGCAGTCACGAACGTTTAGGTTTACTAGGTGAGTATTGCCCTGATCCAGAATTAGCTAAATTTTATCGTAGTTTAATGGCGTCTGAAGCTAGACATTATGGAATGTATTGGGTATTAGCTACAACTTATTTTGAAAATAAAATTGTTGAGCAAAGGTTGGAAGAATTGGCTGTATTTGAAAGTGAGATACTCAGCAATTTACATCCTGAACCACGGATTCATAGTTGATTTTCAATAGGAAAAATGGATGAATTAAATTGAGAAAAATTAGGTATTCTGTAAATTTATTAGTTGGAAATTACTGTTTATTCAGACTTTTTTTGAGAATAGATATATCCAGAAAATAAACTTACTCTTTATTTAACATTTACAGCATATTTCAGACTAATGGTGTACAAGTTTAAATGGCAAGTAAAATTCTTGTAGAACAGTCATCTTGCCTGTTAGCTTTATACCTCATAACTTCACAAACTGCTGTATCTAGAGAATTAAAAGTCATTAGGTCTCTGCTAAATTCGATCCCCCCTAACCCCCCTTCTTAAGGGGGGAACTAGAAGTCCCCCTTTCTAAGGGGGATTTAGGGGGATCATTGATTTACCTCACGCCCGTTGAAAATTGCTATATTTAATCAAAGATATGAAAAAATATTATCGTGACTTTTTAATTAGAAATTGGCAATCAGATGACCGTCAAATAGTAGCAAATATTATTGCTTCTGTACTAGCCGAATATAATCTAAATTGGGAACCTGAAGGAGCAGATCAAGATGTCTTACAAGTAGAGAAATTTTATCAAAATATAGGAGGTGAATTTTGGGTAATAGAAAGACAAAATAAAATATTAGGAACTGCTGCATATTATCCAATTCAACGGAGTGAAAAAGCAGTCGAAATTAGAAAAATGTACTTATTGCCAGAAATTAGAGGTATAGGTTTAGGCAAATTCTTATTAATAGAATTAGAAAAAAGAATTGCCGAATGTCAATTTAAAGAAATTTGGATCGAAACAGCAACAGTCTTACAAGAAGCTGTTAAATTATACGAAAGTAACAGTTATCAATTAACAACTGGTGTCGAAACAAAACGTTGCGATCGGATTTATAAAAAAGTTTTAGATTAGATAGTTAGGTTGTATAAACTTACATACTTAACTCAGAGATTAATTAATAACTTCTAACTTTTGAATTTTGAATTTTGAATTTTGACTTTTGACTTATAAACTATGTACTTACGTTATCTAATTCCTTTTCTTGACCCCAAAGTCCAAACATGGGCAATAGAAGCTAGATTATTACGATGGTTAACATTTCTCTGGTTATGTATAGGTCTAGTAGTATTATTTTCAGCTTCTTATGCAAGTGCTGCAACAGAATATGCAGATGGCCTCTACTTCTTTAAACGCCAGTTAGTATGGGTTTTAGTAGGGATGGTAGGATTCAATTTAGTTGTTTATACCCCCTTGTCTCGAATATTACAAAGTGCCAAAGTAGGTTTAATTCTGATACTTACTCTATTATTGATAACCTTAATACCAGGAGTAGGAACCACTATTAATGGAGCAACTCGCTGGATATCTTTAGGCCCAGTCATTATTCAACCCTCTGAACTAATGAAACCTTTCCTGGTGCTACAAGCAGCTTATTTGTTTAGTAAATGGAATCGCCTGAGTTGGTTAGTTAGAATAATTTGGTTATCCATTTTTTCTTTGGTACTAGGATCTATTCTCCTGCAACCAAACTTGAGTACCACAGCTTTATGTGGTATAATCTTATGGTTTATTGCCTTTGCTGCTGGACTACCGTACTTTTATCTTGGAGGTATTGCTTTAGCTGGATTTCTTTTAGCCACTATTAGTGTCAGTATTAATGATTATCAAAGGAGGCGGATTCTTTCTTTTACAAATCCTTGGTCAGATGCAATGGGTGATGGTTATCAGTTAGTTCAAAGTTTATTAGCAGTTGCTTCAGGAGATATTTGGGGACGTGGTTTTGGACTATCTCAACAAAAGTTACATTTTCTTCCTATTCCCTATAGCGACTTTATATTTTCTGTTTATGCTGAAGAAT
>JBFRWR010000401.1:0-18611 GCA_051439685.1 Trichodesmium sp. | reverse complement strand
ACAGAATGCAAAACATAAATTACCTCTACTCCTAATTACCACCAAAATACTACAACTAAAGTATAATTGCTATAGTTTCAAACTTTAAATGTTAAATAATTACCTAAAGCTATTAGACTTCTCCGATAATTAAAAAGAAAATCAATTATCGTGAAGAATCCTTAATTATTCTCCCCTACTCCCTACTCCCTATTCCCTCTTTTCTGTATTTTCAAAGTTTTTAGTAATCTCAAATCGTCAGCATTTCTGTTCAGGAATGCTGCGCCAACAGCCATTAGCTGTCAGCTCTTCCTGCGGAATGCTACGCAAACAAAAATAATACCTTCCCTTTAAAATAAATATAGAGCACACTTTTAGACTTTTGTAGTAAGTTTCTGGCTGAATAATATCCCTAAATAAAATGGTTGAAATAAAGCTTTTATTCCACATCAATAGCAATAGCTGATTGCTGAAAGCTTACCTCAAATCTAACTTATGACTTACTAAATTTCGTAAAACAGTATTTACATTTCCCAATCATGCTCGTATTATTTATAATATAGTTATATTAATATTTTAGAAATATCAAACTTAAAACCCAATTTAAGATTAATTAAATAATTAAATTGGGTGATGTCCAAAAAACTAACCTTTTAAGAGTTTTTATACCATGGGAACCCTAATTGGCCTATTATTACTGGTTGTCTATGGAGGCGGTATCTGGAAATTCTGGAATGGATTTGAAAAGACTAATTTCTCTAGAAACTTTCAGAATCGTTTAGTATTATCTATATTTTGGCCTGTCTTATTGATAGGTAATAAAGCTTATCGTAAGAATTTTACAAAAGCTCTTAGAAGCTCAAAACGATAAAGCTAAAAAATGTCCAAAAAAAAGCCTCCCTTATCCCCAGTTCAGGAGCAAACTTCCTGGTTTGCTGAGAAAAATCTAGATAATTGGCATACTCAAATCATTGCAGTACAAACTCGCTTTGATCGAGAGTATCGTGGAGAATCTTTCGAGTTACCTCCAGAAATCGAATCAATGCCAATATTTCAGGATTATACATCTGGTAATCTCACAAAAAAAATAGTTTCTCCTTTTTGGGAAATAGCTAAACCTAAGAAAAATCAGAAATGTTTAGATATTGGTTGTGGGGTAAGTTTTTTGATTTATCCCTGGCGAGATTGGGATGCCTTTTTTTATGGTCAAGAAATTAGTACGATTGCTAGGGATAATCTTAATCATCGAGGCTCTCAACTAAATTATAAGTTATTTAAAGGAGTAGAATTAGGACCTGCTCACCAGTTAAATTATCAAGCAAATGAATTTGACTTGGCGATCGCTACAGGGTTTAGTTGTTATTATCCTTTAGATTATTGGGCAGTTGTTATTAAAGAAGTAAAACGTGTGATTAAATCAGAATCTTACTTTGTTTTTGATGTAGTTAATCCAGAACAACCAATGGCAGAAAATTGGGCAATATTAGAAACTTATTTAGGCGCGGAAGTATTTTTAGAGCCATTAGAAAATTGGGAAAAAATGATTAAAGCTGAGGGAGGAAAAATAGTAAAGCGACAAGCTGGAGAATTATTTCAAATGTATAAAGTAAAATTTTAATGGTTGGATATTATAAGTTATTATTTGGTTAGATGAAAAAGTATCTATAGTATTAATATATCATATAGCAATCCTATTTTATTCGTGGTAAAAATCCTACTGCTTTTTAGGGAACAGTTTCAGGTTTTTTATTTACTTTTTGATTACCCGCAACCTATGCGCGGATTGCTATAGGTAAAATTTTAGATTAGACATCTCCGCCACAAATATAGACTTTTTCCAAAAGTAGGTAAGAAACAACAGGTAATAGAGAATATATTTTCAGGAAAAAGCTACCAAAAATGTGATTTAGGGAGTTCAGCAATTAAAAACGCTGCGCGACATGAATGCGCAGCATTCCGCAGGAATAGAATTAATAATTACCTTTTCTTCAAAGAATAGGATTGATTAAAAGGATTTTTTTTTATTTTATCCCCTATCCAAAGGGAGTCCTTCAAAGCGTGAATTGTTGAATGAATAATTATTAACTATAGCAGTCCTAAATGAAAATAGAGAACCACTATAGACAGCGTAAGGGATTAATACAGAACCTTTCTCCAAAATCATCTGGGATTACTATATTAATTATTAATTATTTGGTAAATTTTACTTCTATTGCTGATGTTAAATCAAGATAGTTTATGAAAAGAAAGACAGATTCGAGAAGGTATGATACACAAGTTTTTTCCAATTGTGACTTTATTTTATACACAAACAATAACATTAGAAACGAACTGATAATCTGATATTTTGTCTAGGAAGTATTCAGAACTGATTTGAGGGTAATGATGGCATATTTTTTGACAAACTTGGTATATATAGCAATCCTAAATGGGTTGGGTTGTAACAAATCAAAAAGTAAATCAAAAAACTGAAATTATTGCCTGTTCACTGTTTTCCATTCCCTGTTCCCTAAAAGCAATTAAAATTTTGTACACAACTCAAATAGGATTGATATATTTACCTGAGCAGATTAACTATATTACTACTCCTTTTACACTAAAAGGCAAGTATCAATGTATGTATTTATATTTCCCATAATTTCTATACCCCAAAGCTTTTCTTTTCAGTCAAAATATCCAAACTTCCACACTAAATTTTTGCTCTGAATTTTAATTTAAGCAGGTTTTGCTTGAGATTTATTTTCTAACAAATGTCTAATTGATCCTTTCTCAATCAACCCAACTAATACACCATTTTCACCAACAACAGTTACTTCATTAATTTGCTTTTGTTCTAACAAAGAAACTACCTCTAAAAGGGGAGTTTTATCTATAACAGTCTCCATATTCGTCACAGATTTTGTTAATTCTTTTACCTGAAATAAAGGCCATTCAGAAGTATTTACTATTTTCAAATCATCAACGTTAATTACCCCTACTAACTGCCCTACTTCATCTGTAACTAAAAACTGCTTTCTACCTTCTTTGCCGATAATATATTCATTCACAAATTCTCGTAAAGACAGACTTTCTGACACAATTGGACTATTAGGAACAACAGCATCTAGCGCAGTTAAATCAGCAAGCGCACCTTTAATTTCTGCATATTGAGCAGAACGACCAGCATTTTGTAGTAGAAACCAACCAATTAGAATATTCCAAAAATTAGGAAAACTACTAAATAAAAATGTAGGAATTAAACCAGAAATTATGGCTAACCAACCAAATACTTGACCTACTCTACTAGCGAAAATAATTCCTTTGTAAGGGTTATTAGTGATTTTCCAAACAATAGATTTGAGGATATTTCCACCATCAAGAGGTAAGCCAGGAATTAGGTTAAATAATGCTAGAACTAAATTTATATAAGCTAAAAGTTGAACAATTGATGCAATTGGTCCGGTAATAGGTGTAAATATATTAATTGAGGTGAACAAACCAAATAATACTATACTAACTAAAGGACCAGCAATTGCTACCCAAAATGCTTCTGCGGGAGTCTTAGATTCTCTGTCTAAACTAGCTAAACCTCCAAATATAAATAGGGTAATTGATTTGACTTCTATTCCTTGAGACAGAGCAACAAAACTATGTCCTAACTCATGAGCTAAAACGGAAGAAAATAACAATAATGCTGTAATTAATCCTAATACCCAAGGTAAGATTCCCACTAATTCTGTAGGAAATTGAGCTGCTAAGTTACCACCATAAGTCAAAGTTAGTAGACCTAGAACTAGAAACCAGGATGAGTTAATGTAAAATGGTATGCCAAATAGGCTACCAACACGAAAAGACCCATTCATAAATTTATCCTCAAATTTAATCTTAATTAAGGCTAATTTTTTTATCTTTAAAGCCTCATATATTTGATTTTATATATTTACTGTAACAAAATATAAATTAGAGTTGTAATGTATTGATATAGTGGTATCCCAACCTTAAGGTTCGGTGATGGAATAACTGAATAATCAACTAAATTATATTATTGCTTGACAATTTGGCTATAATTTTATCATAAGGTATTTACCGTGGCAACTAACAAAAGTTTAATATTATAAATCAAGATAATTATTAGGTTAAGTTACAGAAAAAATTTTATTTCTGATTTAATTGTTAAATCAGCATCAATTGATAAAGTAAAAAAATAAGATACCATCTGAATTTTTTCTATCAAACCAATATTTCAACTAAGTCATTTCAGTTCAGTTATCAGTGAACCTCAGACCTTAGTCGGAGGCTTGAAATACTGAGTTAAATATCTTTTTCACACCCTGAAAAGGGGAAGCTTTGAACCTCATTTTTTGGTAAAATAAATAGGATAGTCATAGTTATAAAATTTTAGTATTTTTCGATAAAAACACTTCAAATATAAGTTTTTTGATGATTTAACTATAAGTATGAAAATCGAAAAATTAATTTCGTAAGCATTCAGCTATCAGCTATGAGTTATTAACTCATTATCTTGAAAGAAGGAATTAGTAGTTAAGGACAATTAAAAGTTATGTTTGCGCAGCATTCCGCAGGAAATGAAATATTTCTGTTAACTAACCTTAGTCTTTACTTGATTCAAATAAAAGCTGATAGCTGACCGCTAATAGCTGAATGCTTAGTTAATTTCTACAATTCCTCAATGAAATTGCACTTCATAAAAGAGAAAATCCGTCAGAAAAATTTAGGTTTAGGTAAAAATTATTAACTGCATTTTAAGAGATAAATTATATTAGAAAATTACGGAGTAATGAAAAATTGATTTTAGGTAATACAAAATTAATATAAAGTTCGAGAGAATGTAAGCATTCAGCCATCAGCTAGCCTCCTATGGTCGGAAATGCGGGCTTCAGCCATGAGTTATTAACTTATTATTTTTGCAGGAGGAATTAGTCTGATGGGGAGAATTAAAGTTATTCAGAAAAAAGTGATCGTCTAACCTTAGTAGTTGTTTAATTCTTTCAAAAGCTATGAGCATTTAGTATTATTCAGAAAAAGCTAAATGCTGACTGTTAATAGCTTAATGCTTACGAGAGAATAACATTCAACTGTCAGTTGACTCTAGGTCAAAAATGACAAATTAATAAATATATAATTCTATGCAAACTAAGATAAAATTAGTATCAGCATTCAAATATTAGTGGTGAGCTACTCCTCGGCAATGATGTACAAATAACTTTTGAATGTTTTAATGAATCAAGCAATTAATAAAGTTAGCTAAATAGCTTTTCTCCTTATTTTAATTCTCACTTACTTCCTCAATATTAATTTATATTTTCAACAACATGAATCAATCAATAATCCCTAATAACACAGTTATTCTGTAAGAGGTTAGCTGATAGCTATAGCAATATTATTTAAGTTTTCAGATATTGTTCAGAAAAAAAATGAATATGATAACTGCTATATTATCTTCTTGTTAGAAACACCTGAATTCTCACATCTGATTCTTGATTGCTATAAATGCTGACGATGTTAATGATATATATTTTGCAATTAGTTAATAGCAAAAAAATAAAAATTAGTAGTAAAAATAATAGTTGGTAATGAATAATCAACCTTTATGGATAAGTTTAGTGAGTGGAGCAATAACCGCGATCGCTACTGCTATTGTGACAATGGTTAATTCACACAATTCTCTGAGCAAAACTGAGCATCATTATACTGTTGCCTATACAGCAGGCATTACCAGTTTTATAACAACATTTAGTATAGGTATTATAAATTCTCAAAAATTGCGTTCTTCAACTACTAGATTAGGAAGTTATCTAGAAGATATTTCCATAGGAAATTATAATATTAGGTCTCCGATTTATGCTGACGATAAAATCCTGAATTTAAGTAAAAAATTTAACTCTATGGCAGATGTAATTTGTAATCTTCTAATTAATATTAAAATTCAGGAAGAAAGAACTGAAAAAGACAAGGAAAAAATTGCTAGTCAAGTCATCAAATTATTAGATAAAGTAGATGGTATTGCCCATGGTCAACTTTATCTAAAAGCCAAAGTGGAATGTGAAGAATTGGGAATAATTTCTTATTGCTTCAATATTACCATTGAAAAATTTCAGCAACTTATTAAAGAAGTAGATAATGTTAGTCAAGAAATTGATATTTTAATTACGGATAGCCAAAGTATTTTTCACAACCTATCTATAGAACGTCAATCTCAAATAGAAGAAATAGCTTCTTTCTTAAAAATATTAGAAGTGATAGTTGATTGCTTTTATCAAAGAGCATATATGGCTTGGGAAGCAGAACAAATTGCTCAAGAAATGAGTAGTTCTGCTGCTAAAAGTTATTTAGAGGTAGATAATATTTTAAATGAAATTATTATCACACATCGTTTTATTTCAGAAATTAATCACCAAGTCAAAAGATTTGCCGAATATAATGAGGATTTAAAGAAAATCCAATCTTTAATTTATCATATTAATAATCAGAGTAAAATTTTGTTAGTCAATACTGAAATTTTTACTTCTAGAAAAAACAATAATGAAGATTTACTAAAAATAGCAAAAGAATTACAGGAACTGGCAACTAATTGGGAATTAGTCAAGAAAAAATTGCAACACTTTCAAAGCAATATTCAAAGTTTAAATCTAACTATTCCTGAGAATAATATAGTTTTAGATAAATCCGAAGAAAAAAAAATAGGAGAAGAAGTAAAGCGGGGGCTAACTAAAATTGTACAGAAAGTTTATAAATATAATAACTATATAGATAATGTTGCCTCTTTAGGAGAAAATCAAATTGATAATCTCCAAAAAATCACAGATTTTTTACAAATTATCCAGAACAAAAATCTGACACAGGCACAGGTAACAAAAAAAGTATATGAAGACTTACAAAAGTTGCTAAACTTAGCAGAAAATATGTCAGAATCAGTGAGAAATTTTCATTTATAAAATTCATCACTTCCCACAGACAAAAATTTGAGATTGCCTATATATATAGAAAATTTTCAGTGGTAGAGAAAAAAGTAAGAGTGAGGATTTTTCCCAGTCATCTCAGCGCGGAAGTTAGACACCAGAAAAAATAGGAAAAGCCACCACCTACCACCCACAAAAATTTGAGATTGCCTATCTAGATAGAAAATTTTCAGTGGTAGAGAAAAAGACAAGAGTGAGGATTTTTCCCAGTCATCTCACCTCGGAAGTTAGACACCAGAAAAAATAGGAAAATTCATCACTTCCCATCCAGAAAAATTTGAGATTACCAGACTTATATCGATATATATAGGAAAATTTTTATTGCCAGAGATATATCTATCGAAGCCTAACGATCCCTCATATCAACTACCAGAATTTCCCAAAATTAATCACGCCAGAAAATCTAAGGAAAAACTGACTATTTTCCAAGGTGAAATTTCACAACTCTTACTCTCAAAGTCAACATTAGGTTCAGACTCACTAACATCTTCCTCCAACAAATTCACAACTTTTCCTATCTCTAAACGAGCATCACTTTCCAAATTTAACTTTGCCTCTTTTCCCAAACATTCATAACATCTGAAAACCCAACCTTGATTATCCTCTGACCGTTTCAACGCCATCAAAATTAAGTTCTCAGTTTCCCAACCTAAAAAACGATAAGTTTGTGGCAACTTTCCATGAGATTTTTCCTTACTAATCAAAGGCATTACTTTTACAAGCAAAGGCATATTTAATTCATAACCTCGTTGCACAGTTCCAGCATTTTCCCAACTTCCGATATGAGGATAAATAGCATAAGTAAATTCGTGAATGCCTACATCGGCTTCCGAGTCAGGCCAAGTCGAACCTCTCAATAAAGTTAAACGTAATTGATCTGGTTTTGCGTCATATCCATATTTACAGTCATTCAATAAACTTACTCCATAATTATCTTTACTAATATCTGCCCAATGTAGAGCGGGAACTTCCCATTTTGCTTTCTCTTTTTCTGTCTGAGGTTTAGTAGTTCTTTTAATTGCTCCACAAGGAATTTCATAAGTAGCAAAATCTGCTTCTATATTTATGGGAAAAGCTGCTTTGACTAAAGTATGTTTTTCCTGCCAATTTACCCAACTTTTAATTTTTAATAGTGGAGAGTCAATTTCGAGAATATAATCCTGACAAAACTCAGAATTACCTATTTTTCTGATAACTCGCAGACAACTTTTTAATTCTCCCTGTTCTACCCAATAAATATCTATTAATTTTGCTGGAGATAAAGGATGTTGCTGATAGTTCGGAGCAATATTCCAAGCATCCCAATATTGACCTTCATCACGAAAAGCTTGTAATTGATTTCCCTCTGGTTTTCTCAGAATTTCTCGTTGATTAATCTTGTCAAAAATACTCTCTAAATTTCCTGTTGTTTCCTCTACCTTTACCCGTAATAAATTGTTCTCTAAAACCCATTTTTTTCTTTTTAAACTAACAGTATTGACTTTTTTGATTTTTTTTGCTATCTTATCTGTAAACTTGGGGACTGGTGCGCCTATATATGGTTTATTGCCTAAGTCCAAAAATCCAGAACATAACCAGAATAGGCGATAACCAACCCCAGGTACGTCAGAAGCAACAAACAATAAACTATTATCCGACACCTCAGAAGTAACTATTTTTCCGGCATTGTCATAAACTTGCCAGTCATAATCCCTACTCTCCAAAGAGCTTAGATATTCAGAGTTAGGTCTTAGGGAAGAGACAGAAGAAAAAGAAGATTCAGAAATAGTTTCTCCTCCTTTTCCACCTGGTCTCCCTTGTCTTCCTTCTCTCCCTTCTCTCTCCTCATCCCCCCGCTCCCTAAAATCCTTTTTTGCGAGAAGCTCTGACAAGGGAACCGAAACTAATTCCGACCTCTGCCAATTGAGAGAATTAAACACAATTATCGGATAAACCATCCCACCAGGAAAAGTATCCAAAAGAAAAGGCGGAGAAACATCAATATTAACAGCAACCTTCTCTAGAGACTCCCTCAAAATTTCCTTACTCAACCTTTCAACTTCCCGCCAATTATTATTAGCATCCACATAAACTTCTGAAATAGCCGAACCAGGCAAAATATCGTGAAACTGATTAAACAAAACCAACTTCCAAGCCATCTCCAAATCATTCTTTCGATAAAAAGCACCAGTCATAATTGAAGCAAAAACAGAAAACAACTCCGCCTGATACAACAAATTTTCACAACGGCGGTTCCATTTTTTTTGCTCTGCATGAGTCGTATAACACCCGCGATGAAATTCCAGATAAAGTTCATCCTGCAAAACAGGAAAAATACCAGAATTTTCCTCTACCAACTCAGTCAAAAAATTCTCAGAAGTAGAAAACTCCAACACAGGAAAAAAACCAGACTTTTGCCATCTCTTACCTACCTCCAACATATCGCGAGTCGGACCGCCACCGTGGTCTCCCACACCAGGCAACCACAAAACATTTTTTCCTCCAGTTTTTGTCAACCATTCACAAGCGTACTTTGCCATTTTTACAGGTTCAATACTTTCTCCTATCGGCGGTAACATCAAACTTAAAATCTGACTTTTATCGGGAGCTTCCCACCAAAAAATTTCCCAAGGAAACTCCGTCGAATCATTCCAACGTAACTTCTGAGTAGCAAAATATTTGATATTTCCACCTTGAAAAATTTGCGGTAGTTGCCAACAGAAACCAAAACTATCTGGCAACCAAGCTATAGGAGAATATTTTCCAAATTCTTCCAAAACATAACCTTGACCATATAAAACCTGTCTAACTATCGATTCTCCTCCGACAGTATTTAATTCTGGTTCCACCCATAAACCAGCAGCGACTTCCCACTTACCTAACTGAATTTGTCGTTTAATTCTATTAAATAAGTCTGGTCGATTTTCTTCTATCCATTCATATAATGCAGGAGTCGAATGACAGAAAATAAGTTCAGGAAAATCTTCTTGTAAATTCAGTACAGATATGAAAGTTCGTTGCGCAGCTTCCCAAGTTTCTTCCACATCCCATAACCAAGCTAAGTCGAGGTGAGCATGACCTAATAATTTGACTTTTAAACTATTAATATAGTTGTCAGAAATTTTAGTTATTTCTGAGTGGATATTTAGTAGCGATCTCTCAAATTTTTCTTTCTCTCCAACTGTCTGCCAATCTATCAAACTGACATAATTTTTTATTCTCTCTAGGTGGAAGTCGCTCTCAGATTCTACTTTAGTCAAATATTCGAGCAAAATATCCAATCTATCCGCCATTAAACCAGGGTCTAGCTGATAACTTTCTAGATTTTCATAGACACACCAAGACTTTACCAAAGCACCTCGGTCATGTAGAGGACTTACCAATTTAATGCCAAGAATAAAAGTTTCTCCCACTACCGACTTTTGACTGAGCAAAATTCTCGTCGAACAGTCAAACAAATCTCCCGTTTGTACTAACTTGCCATTCACATAAATTTCGGCAGATTCAGCCCACCAAGTCAAACCCAATCGTAAAGATAAGTCAGTTAAAAGATAACCGTTTAAATGTGGAGGAATTATCAACTTTTGCCCTAACCATAAAATCTTTTTACCTTTTTCCCAAGCAATATGTTTTCTTTCATTTGTTGTAGCTAATTTCCAAGCATCTAAATTTTTAAGTCCAGTAATAGATATATCCCCTTGCCAATATCGCCATTTGTTTTGAATATCTACTAGCGTTAATTTTCTAAGTTGCTGAATTGTTGTGGAAATTTCTGGAATTGAAAATTGCATAAAGTTCTGATTTTTTGATTTAACTAGAATAGGATGAGTATCTATAGGTTTTAAATTTGAGATATCAAACTAGATTATCATTCTTGGGTGCATCTCAATTTTGAAGAAAGCCAAAAAATTATCGCTTTCAGGGAACAGGGAACAGGGAACAGAGAATAGGGAATAGGGAACAGAGAATAGGGAATAGGAAAAAAGTATTTTGAGAATATGAGATGCACCCTCATTCTTTTTCTCAACCACCAACTTTCCCCTAGTCAAAAAACCAAATAAATCCGAAAATCCTCCACTTGCCAAAATCCCACCAAACCAAAAAAGCAGAGAAAAATTATCTTCAAGTATCATTTTTTTAATAATACAAAAATTAGTCAAAAAGTCATATTAAATAAACTTACAAATATCCTAAATACTCCTTCATAATAAATCTTAAATCTAACCATGGAAAAAATACTTCAATTAGATGTTTGAGAATAATCAAAAAAATCATAATAAACGCAAATTATAGATTTTACTTTAGCAAAAAATGAGGTATAAACCCTCCCCTTTTAAGGGGCAGAAAAAATATTTAACTCACTATTTCCAGCCTCCAACTTTAGTCGGAGGTTCACTAATAACGCAGCTCCTCCGCAGGAGGCTAATTGATAGCGTAGCTCAGACCTATAAGGCTTTTTCCTGCGGAATGCTTCGCAAACTGATAACGCAGTTCCGACCATAGGAGGCTAACTGAAATGACCTATTATAACCACCAATTATCTAAACTTTTTAGTGCAACAATTAGGTATAGATTCTCCCCAAAAGTGTGATTTGTTTCCAATATTTATTAAAGTTGAATTTTTTAATTGTTGTCGAAAATTATGATTTCCTGATATAGTTAGACTAGCTATCTATAATTTTCTGATTTTTTTCTCGCACAAAAGCTATCTTAGCTAAAATTCAAGTAATTATTAATAAACGCCATGAAAATATTAACTATTTCTCACTAAAAATCAAGAGACCATTTGTTCTCATATTTCGTTGTTATAAATTTCCTCAGTATCTAAATAAATTTAGATGAAATATGATATAATCTTATTCTTAAATTTATAAATCAGTCGCCCCCTATTTTTCTTAATCAATACCAATCAAATATTTTTTTCTTTAAATAAACTCTAGAAAATTCATTCACTTATCTAAAAATATCTAACAAAAAATGACATCCAGCCCTTATCAAAGTAAAGTATTAAATTTTATTTCAGCCAAATATCGCCAAATATTAACTCAAAGAGATCGCGTATTCAGTCATTTAAAATTTGCAGCAAGTAATACAGTTCAACTGCTACTTTATCCGATGTATGTGTTACTGCAAGGCTCTCGTTTAGCAGCCAAACGACTACGAGAAAAAGTTATTTTTTACTTACCACATAACAGAGAAAAAGTCAAAAATCAAACAATCAAAAATAATCAAATTATTGATCAGCAAATTCAACCAGTAGAAGTATTAGTAGCCAAAGCAAATTTAGCCTCAACCTCAATTCCTTCATGTAGAATCAAGCCAGAAGTTTTTTCAGAATTAGAGAAGACAGAAGAAACTCTAATATCAGAGATTTTAAGCAACGAAAAAAAAGAATATCCCCGACAGTCAGACACGGCCAAAATAGACAGAAAAATGCCATTGCAACTTCAGCCTTGTGCAGAACTTGTGCCAATGTTTGGACCGCTAGGTTTGGTTTGGCAAATAATGGCCTGGGTAGAAACCAGCAAAATTGCCCTATGGTTCAATTTATTTGAAGAGTGGAATATAGTTTTAGAAGAAAGTCAACTAAATCAGCAAAGTTTTTTCTCATACCAAAATCAGCGATTATTGTCAAGTGCAAATCTAACTTTTCGAGAGTTTATTCACAATTTAGCCAAACAGTATCTATACCCAATTACTAGAGGTCTAGGATTAAATGGCTTGCTGCCACCTTTTCAAATAGAAGAAGAATTAGAGATTGACTCAATTTTAGAAGCAGAGTTAGACCAAGGAAAACAACAAAAGTCAGCACAAGTTATTGGAGTAACAGTATTACCATATGAGTCAAAAACAGAAACATCTCAGGTAGCTACCTCTTTAAACTTAGCAAATACAACTCCAATTAGGCCAAGCCAAGAAAAATTAGACAATCAGAAAAATTTCCATTCAAATCAACCCTCTCATAAAACAATCTTCAATTCTCATAATTCTGTGAAAAAAGAGCCTAGCAGATTTAAGAAAACTTTGGCAAAAACTTCTGGACATCAAACAGAACTGGATATTGATAATACCGTGAAAACTCCTGAAGTAGCTCTTCAAACTTATCGTGCAGAAGATAGACCCAAACACCAACCAAACTGGTTAGAGGTCGAGTCAATTTCAATAGGATATGTAAAACATCCTCTAGAAATAATATTGAGTTGGGTAGACGTGATTATGACTTGGGTAGAAAAAGTAGTTGAACAGGTCTGGCAATGGTCTCAACAACAAAAGTCGAAAAATTTTTGAAACATGATTGTGGTAAAATGAGTCAATGTTTAGATATGATAAGAAAGTTATAGATATTTTATCGTATCAAAAAAACTCAGTCCAAAATTTTGTCCTTCAAGGACAAATTTATAGTTAATATCTGCTTTATGTAGTCAACTGTTTGGACTTGAAAGTTTAGCTATCCAGTAGCAAAAATCAGGAGCATGAAACTGTAAAACTAGGCAAATTAGACATCAAATTCTTTCTTGACTCGAAAGAAAATATTTGGCTAAATGCTTGAGAGATGTCTGATAAATTGCTTTTGTAGTAATCTCATGTTTAGAGTAGTACCTAAATTTAGGTAACTTTTCTCAAAAATTGCTGTCCTTTTAGACCGGATAGTGTCAAAATCAAAAAATCAATATCAATTTTCCATATCTTAGGAGAAATAATAAATGCTGACTCTGAAAATAGTTGTTAATATCGTTGTTTTGTTCTTTGTGGCATTATTCATTTTTGGATTTTTATCCAATGACCCCGCCCGGAACCCAAGTGGTAGGGACATGGAATAAATAAGTATTAACTTTAATCTCTAGAAGATAGAGGTTAACCTCAAGTTTAGACAAAAATTTTAGTCAGCCTGGAAGTCCACTGATTTTCTCAAGTGTTACGTTCCAGGCTAATTTTTGAGATAATTTTGGTTCCTACTTAAATAATACTTAAGTCAAAAAATAGGATTCTGATAGACTAGACATTTTTGAAAAAAAATATACATAAAGTTTATGTATAAGTACAAAACAAAAAAATGATGTTATAGCAATCCTCACATAGGTTGCAGGTCATTTCAGTTATCAGTTATTAGTGAACCTTCGACTAAAGTCGGAGGCTTGAAATACTGAGTTAAATATTTTTTTCATCCCCTTAAAAGGGGAGGGTTTTGAATTCATTTTTTGGGAATCAAAAAGTAAATAAAAAAACTGAAACTCCAGCCTGTTGCCTAAAAATTACTAATATTTTTGACACGAATAAAATAGAATTATTAGAGTATACTTTAGCTTAATTTAGCTGATGTCGATTAAAAGTTTTTCAGATGCTTTGAAAAAACCTAATTTATTTTTGGGAAATGTCTATAGGTTAAAATTTAAACTTAAATATTTATAGAAAAACAGCTAACAGTAGAAGATATTAGTATTTATAGCAATGAGCGCTAGTATATTTACAAATTGTAGTATAGGCCAAGCAGCTCAAAGTCTTATATTATCGGCAATTTATTCCCCCTGTTGCCTGTTCCCTGTTGCCTGTTCCCTGCGCACAGCGCTATAAAATTAATCAATTTTCATTCCTTAGATACTGTTTGTAAAACAAATATTAAGAGAGCTGAGAGTGACTAAAATCTAAAATAGGTAAGACTTCAAAAGGTTAAAATCTGGTAAATATCCAGAGGAGGAAAGGTACATACTATTCCTATATTTTTAATTGACAAATAGTTGTTTTAATTTCTGCTTTCTTATTACCTTTTCCCTGTTAAGTGTTCCCTTTTCCCTATCTCCTTTTTATATTTCCTTTACAAAAAATCTCTCAGTGCATAATATTTTTGCTCAAGATATTCACTTAGTTTTCTGGAATATAAATATTATGAGCAAAGCAGAATAGCATTTCTCTGCTTAGTCAGGTATGCTGATATTTTATCTTGCCTATAATGTTGTACTTCACCAGTATAGTAATTGGTATATCTAGATTATGGCATAAGTCAAATTATCAATGAAAAACTTCCTAATATTTGTTCAAAAAAAGTAAGTATTTTGCTAAACAAGCTGATTTATCAAGCTTGATTTAAGCCTAAGTAGGTTTGCGTAAATAAACCAAACTATCTAACAGAATGTAAACTTAACTCAAAAAAGCTATTTAGTTGGAATTTAAGCTCATTTGGAAAACTAAATATAGTTATGTTTTTTTGAGCCGACTTACTTAGTTAATAATTATTCAGCCAAAAATAACTTATCATAATCTTTGATTTAAACACAGGTAAATGTCAAGATAAACTCTAATCTTGAAAATCTCCTGAACCTAGTATTTCTGTCCGAAATATGTCCTACCCCCTGCCACCACCAGAATTACCTCCGATTATTGAAACCCTACCTTCAGCCTCTGTTACAGATTCGGTTACAGAGCCACTACAGCAATTATCAACATCAAGTCCAAATCCCTCTAGTCCAACAGCAACATCAAATCAGGTTGCTGAACCAATTATATTGTCCACAAAAACCACTTTCTTAGGAGAAGAGTTTAGAGAAACCGTATTGTACAAAATTCCGCAAATCACATCCAATTTTGACCCCATCAACAAAGTTAGTCCAATTGAGACAACCTCAAGCAGTCTTGGACCACCCATAGAAATAGATATATCATCAGGGCAAAAAATTTCTGCTCTCGAAAGCCAAATCAATTTAGAGACAAAAGACACATCCTCTTCTCTCACATCAGATTTTTCTGAATATGGTTTGAGCAAAAAAGAGGCAGAAACTATCAACCAAAAGAACTCAGCTAATTTTAATCTAACTAATAGTAGAGAAACTCTCCTAAACTTTAGTAGGAATACAGCAAATATTAGAAAAAAACCAATTTCCTCAAAATTTCCTAATCAACTAGAGCAACTCGAAACAGAAACACAAGCACTAATTAACCAAACTCAGCAGATAGGACAAACCACTAAACAAGAAGATAGTGTCCCAGAATTGCCAAACCTGCCTCAAGATCAACAACCAAACTTAGAAGAAAATCAACAAGAAACCCCCATTCCCACAAAACCAGGAGAATCTTCAAATCAAGACTCAGATAGTCAAACAGAGAATAGACAACCTCTCGAAATACCTCTACCCGCAGATGTAGTCGAAGTAACAGCAGAAAGTCAAGAATATAACGAGCAAAAACGACTAATTACAGCAGAAGGGAAAGTCACAGTACGATTTAGTCAAGGAATAGTTAGCGCCGACAAAGTACAAGTAAATCTGACAACCCGCCAACTCCTAGCAACAGGAAATGCAGTCTTCACTCAAGATCAGCAAGTATTACTAGGAGAAAGCATGGAATATAACTTTACCCTAGACAAAGGAGTAATACAACAAGCAAGTGGGATTATTTTTGTGGGGAATGCAGAAGAAATCAGAAGAGCATCCCTACCCACCACAGAAGGAGTAGGAGCATTACAACCCGCATCATTAAGCGATCGCATTTCCGCAACTCAACCGCCTACACAAGTCCAAGCTACCGGAGGAACAACAGTAACATTTGAACCAAAACTAGAAGCACCAGAGCAGTCAGGAGCAGTAAACCGACTGCGTTTTGAAGCAGATAGCCTCAACTTATTAGGTGCAGGAACCTGGGAAGCAATAAATTTGCGACTTACCAACGATCCATTTTCACCTCCAGAAGTAGAATTAAGATCAGATAGAGCAACACTCAGACCACTATCTCCCTTTCAAGATGAACTAATAACCACAAAATCTAGGTTAGTATTTGACCAACGTTTTAGTTTACCCCTATTTCGCGAACGCACAATTATTGACCGTCAGCAACGAGAACCACTACCCATTCAAATAGGTTATGACCAAGACGATCGAGGCGGTTTATTTGTGGAGAGTACATTTGAACCTTTCCTACCAGGACCTGTTCAAGTTAGACTAACTCCCCAATATTATATAGAAAGAGCATTTTTGGGTGGAGAAGATGACTCCCCGATAGATAGTAACGTTATCGGTCTTAAAGCTTCCATCAATGGTGCAATCACACCCACAACTCTACTACAAGGGCGAGCCACATTTCTCACCTTTGAAGACTTTCCCGATCTAGAAGAAGAAGACTTTCGAGGTAGTATTCGACTAAGCCAATTATTCAGAGGTTACAATTTTACAGGAGAATATAGTTATCGCGATCGATTATTTAATGGCAGCTTAGGATTTCAAACTGTTCACAGTAGTGCAGGCGTTGTTCTGACTTCCCCCCTAATACCAGTAGGTAAAACAGGGATGCAACTTAGCTTTCAAAGTGGCTATCAATCAGTTAATGCAAGAACAGATCGACGAGAATTGTTAACCGATCTTCAACCCTTTGAACCTTTACCCGATGATGAGGACGATGATGATAGCGACCCTAGATCGCGAGCTGACTTAGGTCGTTTCCAGAGTGTAGTCTCTCTGAGATACCCATTAACTATCTGGAGTGGTAAAGCATTACCAGCTAATCCTAGTGAGGGTTTGAGATATACCAGCAAACCAGTAGTTCCCTTTGTACAAATGGTATTAGGACTAACAGGAGCTACTAGCTTATATAGTAACGATGAAGACCAATCTTATGTCCGTGGTAGCATTGGGTTCACCGGGCAATTTGGGAATTTTTCCAGAGACTTTTTTGACTACACTGGATTTAACTTAACCTATAGTCAGACAGGTTTGAGTGGTCAATCACCATTTTTCTTTGACCGAGTAGAAGATACAAATGTCCTATTATTTGGTCTTGTTCAACAAATTTATAAAGGTTTTCGGGTAGGGTATCAAAGTGGTCTCAACCTAGAAAATGGTGATATTCTGGATGATAGAATCACATTAGAATATAGTCGTCGTACTTATGGCGTAGTCTTAACATTTAGCCCCAGACGACAAACAGGTACATTTAGCCTTCGGATCAGTGACTTCAACTGGGAAGGTGGTACAACTCCGTTTTCTGGGGAAGATGTTCGACCTGTTGGCGGTGGTGTAGTTCGGTAATTAGGGTTTGCGCTCATAAGTCTTTTTTCAGGAGTAGGGGAGCGGGGGAGTGGGGAGCGGGGGAGTGAGGAGTAGGAGAGTAATTTTTTTTGCCCAACGATGCGCCATAAATCCGCTCCTTTTTGAACATCAAGAGCAGAAAACTAGGTACTTTTTCCCGACCTAAAATTGCTCAAACCTTTACCTGTAAATGCTTTTATATTTAATCAGCAAGCCCTAATTAATAAGCAGGGAATAGGAAATAGAAAACATTCGTAAGTTACAAAGTGTTGTAGTAGATAAAAACTATAGCACTATGGTATATGTCGTCATCTTTGTCAGAAAAATTCCTAATATTATGTTCCCCTTGCAGGGGAGCTGCGCTAACGGATAATCACTTATAATAAAGTTTTTGTTTGTAGAATTGCTCTTATTATAGTCACTATTTAACCGTTAGCGTAGCTCCCCCGGAGGGGGCACATGATATAAGTCGTGACTAAATTAATACCAAACCTCAAAACAAGAATGTTATACCAGTTGGTATCAAGTCTATTCTAATTACAGTAAAAATCTATAGGAAATCAAAAAATTAGCTTAGTCAGGGACAAAAGTGTTTTTAACTTTTGAGATTCTCATAAATATATCAACTTTGTGATATTATATCTCAATCAATAATTCAAGAGCTATATTTTATGCTTCTAAT
>JBFRWR010000400.1:0-5081 GCA_051439685.1 Trichodesmium sp. | reverse complement strand
ATAAAAACCAATATCTAGTAAAGAACGCACTGCACTAGAACTTTCAAGCATAAACAGTTTAATTCGTTTCCCTTGTGGCACATAATAAAGTTCGTCACTAGGAGTAACTGTATACCTACCTCCAATAATATCGGCGAAATTATTCAAAACTTCAGGATGGTTATTATAAAGAAAACTAAGTTTTTTGGAAATTGCCTCTAGTTCTCTTATCAATTCTACATTTTTTTTAATTGGAAGTGGATAATCTTGATATCCTTTAAATAAAATCTCTATTGGATCGATCTTATAATCTGCTTGACCTATTTCTTCAAGCAAACGGTTGCGGGCAAAATTTAACTCTTTGCGAAAAATAGCAGCACCTGTTCTTTCTGCACTAGCGATAAAAGGTCTAGGAAAAAGTTGAGAAAAAATAATTTCTTTGAGAGCGTCTGCAACAATATGCTTCAGAATCTCAGTAGGAATTTTCACTTCTTCTTGTTCAACGAGAAGCGTTACAATTAATTCTGTACTATCATCATTTTTAGTAAGTGAAAAAAGTTCTCCACTTGGCAAACCGATGTTCTGCTCAAATTTATTCTTCAAATTAATATCATTTATATTAACAGTAACATCAAATTTCGTTTTTTTGAATCGTTCTGGTTCTGCTGCAAAAATATTTGGTAATTGCTCGGTATATTCCTGACAACCTTTAGTAACAATTTTTTGAATCTGTTTAATATATTCTTGTATGTCAATACGAATTACACCTTCAGCAAGTAATTGCTGAATTTGATTGTCAATATTAATAGAAAGCATCCGTTTCCAAGTAGACAAAAATCCAAATAAAGCATAAGTAGCATAAGTCTTGCCAGTATTGTTACCTCCACAAATAATTGTCAGATCGGCAAGAGTAAATTCAGCTTGCTTTAATACACCTAAATTTTGGATTTTAATTTTCATTCTTTAATTTATCTTGCCTTATAATAAGGATGTACATCAATGCTACAACCACCATCTACAAAAAGAGTTTGTCCAGTAATATAACCTGCCTCTTCAGAAAAGAAAAAGCCAATAGTTGCAGCTACTTCTAAAGGTTTACCAAAACGTTTCATTGGTATCCCACTAATACACCGCTTTTCAACTTCACTGCCAGGTGGGCAAATACGTTTAGCCATTTCTGTTTCTATTCCTCCAGGAGCAACAGTATTAACAGTTATCCCACTAGAAACTAATTCCAATGCCCAAGTACGAGCCAAACTAATCATTCCAGCTTTTGCTATTGTATAACTGGTGCGGTCTTGCGCTCCCAAAGCAGCGATACTGGAAATATTCACAATACGCCCCCACTTTTTAGCTTTCATTGATGGCACCACTGCTTGAACAGTTTGTATCGCCACACGCAAATTTAAGTCAATAACTGCATCAAATTTATCCAGTGTTACCTCTTCTAGTGGTTGTGGGTGTACTATTCCTACATTATTAACGACTCCATCAAAAGAATACTTGTTTGTTAAATTAGCTAGAGTTTCTGTTGTGGCGTGGCGATCGCTCAAATCAACTGTGACAAATTCACCAGGAAAGGGCTTTTGTGGAACGTGACGTGCTAGGCCAATTACCAGATGTCCTTGTTTGGCCAGGTATTCTGCTGTAGAGAAACCTATTCCCCTACTTGCACCAGTAATTAGAGTAATGTGTTTTTCTGTCATTTTGCTTCGGACTTCAATAATAACTCTAAATAGCTAACTAGAAATTCATCATAGTTTGCTTGCTTTGTGATAATTTATCTTGCCTTTTCATCAGAGACTGTTTGTCAAATAAGTCTTAAAAGAGTGAGTAATTACCAAAATATAGCAAGTATTACTAATTCAAGGGATTGAAATCTGGTAGATAGATACATTGCTTTATTTTTAAGAAAAATAGTTGTCGATTATTTCTTCCTACCTGTTCCCCGTTCCTAGTTAAGTCTTCCCTATCTACTTAATTTATATTTCTTTTACAAACAATCTGTCAGGATATATATTAATATCGGAAAAACTTATACATTTTTTATTTGTTGATTTTACTGGATTATATTCTCAAATTTATTCTCTACAAATTATCAAAATCCTCAAACAATGGTTAAAACAAAAAAACTAAACAACGATATAAAAAATAATCTATCTAGACACAGAAAGGCGCAGAAGTATTTTCAGTCATTAATTAATTCCCCAAATTTTTGACGGAGTTCCTTGATTCCTTTTTTAATTCTAATTATCTCTCAGCTTGGGTTAAAATTCCTATCGTGCCTTTCTAACAATCACTGGCTTTTTCTATAAACAATAATAATGAATAGTTTAGATAAAAAATTTAAAACATTAGTAGATTTATTAAAAAACAGAGCCATCGAAAATCCCCAAAAAATAGGTTATAGCTTCTTAATAGATGGAGAAACAGACGAAATTAGCCTTACCTATCAACAACTAGAACAACGTTCACGGGCGATCGCTGCCTACCTCCAGTCAGTATGTCCACCAGGAGAAGTAGCCCTACTCCTCTATCAACCGGGACTAGAATATATTACTGCTTTTTTTGGATGCCTTTATGCAGGAATTATCGCAGTTCCCGCTTATCCACCCAGACCAAATCGTTCCCTAGAGCGCATCCAAACAATTATTAGAGACAGTAAGGCCAAAATAGCTCTAACAACTAAGTCTATTGTTTCCAGTCTGGAACGTCGCGCCTCAGAAACCCCAGAATTAGATAATTTAGGCTGGTTAGCCACTGACCTTATTCCTGACAATTTTGCCGAGAAATGGCAAGAACCCACAATTAACGAAAATACCCTCGCCTTTCTCCAATATACTTCCGGTTCCACAGCCACACCAAAAGGGGTAATGATTACTCATCAGAACCTTTTGCATAACTCCACTCTGATTCATCAATGTTTTGGACATTCTCCCCAAAGTAAAGGAATAATCTGGCTACCTCCCTATCACGACATGGGTTTAATCGGTGGAATATTACAACCTTTATATGGAGGCTTTCCTGTCATGCTCATGTCTCCCTTAATGTTCCTCCAAAGTCCGGTACGCTGGTTACAAGCTATTTCTCGATACCAAGGTACTACCAGTGGCGGACCAAACTTTGCTTATGATTTGTGTGTCCGTAAAATTAAACCGGAACAGATTCAAACTTTAGATTTAAGTAGTTGGGAAGTAGCTTTTAATGGTGCAGAACCTATTAGTGCTGAAGTTTTAGAAAGGTTTACTAATACCTTTGCTGTTTGTGGTTTTCGTCGGGAAGCTTTTTATCCTTGCTATGGTATGGCGGAGGCCACCCTAATTATTTCTGGGGGTAATAAACTTTCTCCACCAGTAGAAACTACTATTGCGAGTAGCGCATTAGAGAAAAACCAGATCGTCTTAGTTTCTCCCACAGAAAAAACAAAAAGATTAGTAGGTTGTGGTCAAACTTTGCCAGACCAACAAATTAAAATAGTCCATCCAGAAAAATTAACTCTTTGTGCTGAGGGAGAGGTAGGAGAAATTTGGGTTTCCGGGCAAAGTATTGCTCAGGGTTATTGGCACAAACCAGAGGAAACGAAGCAGACTTTTGCTGCTTATTTAGCTGAAGCACCCCAAGAGAAATTTATGAGAACTGGAGATTTAGGCTTTCTCAAGGCAGAGGAACTATTTGTGACAGGTCGTCTCAAGGATGTGATTATTATTAATGGCCGGAATCATTACCCTCAAGATATTGAATGGACCGTCGAGCAAAGTCATCCTCTAATTAGACCAGGTTGTATTGCTAGCTTTTCTGTAGAAGTAGAAGGAGAAGAACGTTTAGTAGTAGTAGCTGAGGTAGAACGTAATTTTCGTCAACTGCTTCGTGGAAGTCAAAAGTTACAAGTAACAACTCAAAATTATGACCAGACTAATAAATCTGTTACCTCGATAGGGGTTGATTTTTTTAGTCAGCGTAATGGTAAGTCTGGGACAGAAAATTCTGATAATTCTCAGGACTTAATTAAATCCATCCAACGGTCTGTGTCAAGAAATCACGACTTACAGATTTATCAAATATTGTTCCTCAAACCAGGAGCTATCCCCAAAACTTCTAGTGGCAAAGTTCAGCGTTACGCTTGTCGTGAAGGCTTTTTAGCTGGAACTTTACAAATATTCGATTGAAGGGAAAGAAGGAATCAAAGGATCATTTTGGACTCAGAGTAGAGTTTGGGGACTTTAGCAATAGGGTAAAAGATAATACTAAGTTAACTGTTTAATTCTAATTTGAATCTGGCTGGTTCTTCCTACTTCGTATAAGATAAGGCACAATAACCATGATGTCTTCCCAAGTGTTTTTTTTGGGGAGTAAATCAGTTGAAATAGCTAGCTATTTCAGGTAATTGCTACAAGTTAAGAGTTAATCCCCATAAATCAGAAATTTAATTTCTAATTTACCAGAGGGACTTTTTGACCCTAATTATGCTATTGCCGATTAAGCTACTAGACAAAACTGAGTGACAAGCAATTTTAACGTGGTGCAGGAGTGAACAATGAAACTGTTGAACCAGCTTATGAATGAGCAAGACAGCCAACATCTGTCTTTAGTAAAAAACGATCAAGACCCTGCCTTGCAAGTCTCACAATTATCTCCAGCAAGAGAAACTATTAAGTCCTGGTTGGTCTCCCAATTGGCCGAAAGGCTAGAAGTTGAGACCCAGGAAATAGATATTGAAAGGGATTTTGTTGATTATGGTCTTAATTCAATTGAAGTGGTCAACCTCTCTGGAGAATTAGAAAATCTTCTGGGCCGACGACTGCCTCCTACTCTCTTATTAGATTATCCAACAATTGAGTCCTTGGCTGAATATCTCGTTGAGGACACTTCCCAGGATATAGGGCCAAATATTCACAAAAAATCAGAGGCAGAGGTTGAGACCTCAACCTCTAACCCAACTACTGAAACCGAAGAAATTCCCCAAGAATATTATAACTTTGACCTCTATCCAGAATATCTACAACTGCAAAAACAATTAGCAGATATTAATTCTACTGGTATTGGTAATCCTTTCTTTATACCTCAAGAACGAATTAATAATAATACTACAGTTATTGGTGGTA
>JBFRWR010000399.1:0-10914 GCA_051439685.1 Trichodesmium sp. | reverse complement strand
TTTTTTTTTTTTTTGTTTTTTTGTTTTTTATTTTTTTTTTTTTTGGTTTTTTTTTATTTTTTTGATTTGTTTGGTTTTTTTTTTTAATTTTTTTTTTTTTTTTTTTTTTTTTTTTTTGGGGGTGGGTTTTTTGGTTTTGTGTTGTTAGTTGGGATCATTTTTATACATTTTTCCCCTATTTTATTTCTTAATCTCCTGACTTCCCCTCCTGGGAGAGGTTAGGGGTGGGTTGACTCCTGTCTCCTGACTCCTTTACCAAAAACTCCCAACTTTGCCAAGATACCAAATGGGTTCTATAAATCTGAGAGTAAGCATTAAAATTCTAGTTAAAACCCGTTCCTACTATTGCACTATTTAGAGCGGTTTCCGGTGTTGGTAAATTCGGATATGATTTGTATTTTTTGGTAATTCCTAAACTATTGAATAACAAATATTTGAGATTTTTCAATTTTTATTTTCATACCTTTATTCACCAACACCCGGTTTTCATTTCAGTAGACTAAAGTAAGGACTTTCCATGGAACGTCCCTACAAGTTTTTTGTTGTGACGATGTGGTTTATCAAGAACAGGACTTACGCATTAGGAAAAACTTTTGGGCGTTTGAGATTGGGCGTTGCTGAATACTGGGATGATTTCGGGTGACACGGGGACAGGGAGACACGGGGACAGGGAGATTATGTTTCTGTTTTCTGACACAATCATCCCGCAATTATGCAATTCCTGAGATTGCGTCGCTGTCGCTTGCTAACGCAAAGCTGCGCTTTTTCCTAACGGAATGCTCCGCAAACATGTCGGCGACAGCCGTTAACGGAGTTATGCGCCAGCAAAACGCAATGACACAATTGCGTTGTTTTGCGTAAGTCCTAAAGAAGATGAAAATTTTTTTATACGGAATTAAGCGAATTTGATATAAGTCCTGTCTATTTGAAAACTGCTGTTAAAAAATAACCTTAACTATACAAATGATTTAATTCTGGTAAAATCAGAGCTTACTGTTAATATTTACCAAAAATATATGTGGCAACACGCAATAATTACTGGTGGTTCTAGTGGTATCGGCAAAGAAATAGCTAAATTATTAGCAACTCAAGGAAGTAATATATCAATTATCGCTCGTAACATCAGTAAATTAGAGGAGACAAAAGTAGAAATAACCGCCACTATGGTTAACCAGAAACAAAAAATTATGAGCATCCCCGCTGATGTTGCTAACCGAGTGGAGGTTGAAACTGCAATTAAAAAAGCAGTTGACGAAAACGGTTTGCCAGACTTATTAATTACTGCTGCAGGTATTTCTCACCCTGGTTATTTTCGGGAATTACCAATAGAAATATTTGAACAAACAATGGCAGTAAATTATTTCGGTTCCCTATATTGTGTGCGAGCAGTTTTGCCAATGATGGAACAACAAAAAAAAGGGCAAATAGTGATGATCTCTTCTGGTGCTGGTTTGATCGGAATTTATGGTTATACTCCCTATTGTCCTAGTAAATTTGCCCTGCGTGGTTTAGCAGAGTCTTTGCGGGGAGAGTTGAAATTATCAGGAATTTCTGTTTCTATTGTTTATCCGCCAGATACTGATACGCCACAACTTGAGGAAGAGAATAAAACAAAGCCTTTAGAAACTAAGCGTATTACTGCTACTTCTGGGTTATGGAGTGCTGAAGATATGGCTGCTGCAATTTTACGAGGGGTAAAGCACAAAAGTTTCGCGATCGCTCCTGGTTTAGAGATGACTTTACTAGATAAACTTCATAGTTTACTCGCCCCCATAATTCAATGGTATATGGATTTTATTGTTGCTCAAACTTTGAAAAAAGGTTGATTTATTTTATCATATGACTCAATTTTTTCTAGTATCTTTACTAACAAAATATTGCTAAATATATCAGTTAAACTGAGTAATTGAAAGCTGAAAATAATCCCGATAATGAGCCAAAAACTTAGTGAAAAAACTAATATTTGGATGAATACTCATGGTTATCATCCCACAGAATTAAATGAAGCTGGTGAAAATGGTGATTCTGCTTTAATGAAAGCTACTAGAGAAGGTAATCTGGCAATTGTGCAAGAACTGATTCAGGCAGGAGCAGATATAAATTGGCAAAATAATGATGGTAATAATGCTCTATGGTTTGCTTGTCTAAAAGATCATTATGATTTAATTGATTTACTCATAGAATCAAACATTAATATAGACAATCAAAACGACAATGGAGCAACAGTTTTAATGTATGCAGCATCAGCAGGAAAAGCAGAAATTGTCAAGATATTATTAGCACATGGAGCTAATCCTCATCTGGAAAATTTAGATGATTTTAAAGCAATTAATTTTGCCAGTACAGTAGAAGTATTAAAGTTATTAAAAAATGCTACAAACTAAGTTAGCTAGTCAAGAATATCATCAAGCCACAAATCATTCTGCGTTATCAGTTAAGCTTGACCCTAATTATGTTAATTATTTAACTCAGCCTTCTGTATATAAAATTTATCCTAGCTTTTATCGGAGATTTGATTTAGAAGATGATAATCCAGTTCATTCTTTGATTCAGTTAAGCAGTGGAATTACCCTAGAAAAAGTTGAGAAAAATTGGCAGGCTCAACTGCGGGTAAATCCATCAGCGGGTGGATTATATCCTACAGAAATTTATGTACAAATTAGAGGAATTTCTGGGATAATTGATGGTATTTATCATCTAGAAGTTGCCAATAATAACTTAACCCTAATTTATGAATTAATTGACGATGGTTTAGAGGGTTATATTTGTCCGGGAAAGACAGTTAAAGGTTTAATATTTTTAGTTAGTTGTGTTTATTTTCGCTCTAGTTGGAAATATCAAAATAGAAGTTTAAGATATTGTTTTTTAGATAGCGGTCATCATCTAGGGGCAATTGAAGCTGCTGCTTATTATCATAATCAAGATATTCAAGTTATTTTTGATTTTGATAAATTGGCTTTAAATGAAGATTTAGGATTTGAAAATAAAGAATTTGTAACTGGTTGTATTGTAGTAGGAGAATATGAGGAAAAGAATCGCAGACGACTCCGGTTAAAAATTCCTTTTGTCTCAGGAACAGATTATTTTGAAGCTAATGATTTTATTGAGCAAGGTTATCGAGATACTCTGGAACCAAATAGTAGTTTTCAACCGATACTTTCTCCCACATTTAATTACAACCTACAGAGATTTTTAGAGACTATTCTGCGGAGAAGGTCGGCAAGAAGGTTTGAACGAAAGTCGATTAAAAAATCTGATTTTATCGAGATATTCCAGGAGGTTTTGCAACCCATTCCTACAGAAAGTTTTGAGGATTTAGAAATATATTTGGTGGTTAATCAGGTAGAGGAAATGGAGGCAGGAATATATCGTGGTAATGAGTTAATCAAAGCAGGTGATTTTAGTCAGCAAGTTGGATATTTGTGTATTAATCAGGGAATAGCTAGAGATAGTGCAGTGACTTTATTTTTAGTTTCAGCTTTTCAAAATTATCAAACTGTTTTACAACTAGCTGGTTTGATTGGGCAAAGACTTTATTTGGCTAGTAATTATCGGGGGATTAGTTGCAGTGGAATTGGTGCTTATTATGACGCAGAAACTCAAGAATTTTTAGGCACAAATAAAGATATTTTGTATGGAATGGCTATAGGAATTTGAGGTTATATTTAACCAGAATAATTGATGGAAAATTTTGCCGATATTCAAAGCTTGCTAAAAGAGTATTATGATTTAGAATTTCCAGTTTCAATCTTTCAATTAGCTGATTTCTTACAAAACTATCCTGAAGAAGAGTTGGGGATTGATTTAGATATAATTCGTGTGTATCCTTCTGGAATATTGAGTTTGATATTAGACCCAAAATTACTAACTGAAAATTTTAAGGAATCAGCATTTCTTCATTATCGCTACTATCGAGATTTACCAGAATTTTTTACCTGCTTACATGGAGATTATGATGGCCTGCACTGGGGACTTCTACTTGATGACCCTTCTGTTAGTTTTCGAGGTGCTGGATCATACTATAATAATGATGGTAATCAAATACAGGTCTATGGCAGCATTTTCTCAGCACTTATCAAACAGTGCGAGGAACAGTTAGAATATTGTGACGAATATCTGGCAGATTTTTCAGAGGATGAAGATGAAGATTATCTAGAGACTAAAAGTATAATTAATAGATTTCTAGAACGCATTCAAGATTATATAAGTAAGCATTCAATAGAAATTGTTGAAAATCGAGTAGAGAACGTTTCATCAAATACTGGTTTAGGACTTTGTGTACCTGGTGTACCTGAAAAGTTCAGCACTAATGAATCATCAAAGGTTTATAGTAAACTTAGCGATGAAAGATACAAAGCACTGCTTGATGAGTGTACGGATGATAATATAGTACCTGCATTTCAAGCAGGTCGATCTTTATGGTACTGGGGCGGTGAAGAATATTCAGAGAAAGCTTACAACTTACTAAAAAAAGCCTACACTATACTTCAGCGTGAAAAATTACTACACATTCTTGAGATTCACTATAAAAACAGGGATATTCAATGGGTGGAGATGACTAGCTTAGGTTAAAGCGCAAAACACTGTAAGCAGTTTTTCTACTTCTATAGCACTACGCATTACAGCACTTTTCAGGTCAATAAACCACATTGTCATTACCACAACCCTGTAGGGACGTTGCATGCAACATCTCTACTTTGTGGTCTACCGAAATGAAAAGCACTGTCAGGATTTTGACAGTTATAAATCATGGAACCCTTTAACAGTCTACTATTCCCTGTTCCCTATTCCCTATTCCCTAGCACTATACAAAAAAGCTATCTGTTTGAGAGATGTAAGCTCGTTTTGATTTAGGTTTCGCCACTCACCAGGTTGAAGTTCCTGAAGATGAAGGTGAGCGATCGCCGATCTAACTAACCGGAGTGTTGGAAAACCTACGGCTGCTGTCATTCTTCTGACTTGACGGTTTCTACCTTCTGTGAGAGTAATTTCTAACCATGCAGTAGGTACAGTTTTCCGAAATCTAATTGGTGGTTCACGAGGTGGTAACGGGGGTTCAGTGGATAATAATTTTACTTTTGCAGGTCGTGTTTTATAGTTTTTAATTATTACGCCTTCTTGTAATTTTCTCAGAGCTGTTTGATCTGGTATCCTTTCTACTTGAACTAAATAAGTACGAGGATGCGCGAATTTAGGATCGGTTAGTCGGTGTTGCAGTTGTCCGTGGTTTGTTAGTAGTAAAAGACCTTCGCTGTCTCTGTCTAATCTACCAACGGGATAGACTGAAGAAACTGGTATATAATCTTTGAGAGTATGACGTTGATTGTTATTATCACTGTTATCAGTAAATTGACTGAGGACATTATAAGGTTTATTGAATAGAAGATATTGATAACTCATCAGTTTTAGTGAAAATTTAATATAGTAAAAAATATATAGTGCTACGCGCTAGGAAATAGGAAACAGGGAACAGTAGAATTTTAACTGGTTCTAGGATTTATAAATGTCAAGAGCTTGAAGACGTATTGCGATAACTAGAAAAATTATAGTTACAGCGTTTCCCTGGTTAATCAGGTACAGTTATTTTAATTGTATTTTTACGGAAAAATAAAGGTATAAAGACTCTCTATTGATGAAGAAAAAAGTGCCAGAATATTTTCTAATATTCAATTCACTCATAGTTTTAACCAGAGGTAATTATCAATTATTAATTATATTCAATTCCCTCACACTTTTAACCAGAAGTAATTATCCATTATTAATTATCAATTATCAATTATCAATTATATTCAATTCCCCCACACTTTTAACCAGAGGTAATTATCAATTATCAATCATCCATTATTAATTATTCATTAATGAATCCCCTAGCACTATAATTGTTTGGTTACGTCCCTTTTGCTTCGCTTGATAAAGAGCATTATCTGCTGTTTCAATCAACTCTTGTACAGAAGAATTTTTGGTAGGAATAGTGCTAGATACACCAAAACTCATAGTAACAAACTTAGATATTTGAGAACCAGCATGATCCAAATTTAAAGCTCTGAGTCGTTTGCGAATTAATTCTGCTACATGAAACCCACCTGTAGCATCTGTTCGAGGCAATATTACAACAAACTCTTCACCCCCATAACGTGCAACTAAGTCTCCTGGTCTTTTTGCCTCTTCTTTAATTGCATTAGCAACTTCTTGTAGACATCTATCCCCTGCTGGATGACCATAAGTATCATTATAACGTTTGAAATAGTCAACATCACATAAAATCAAAGATAGATGCGCTTTTTCTCTTCTCATTCGTCGCCACTCTTTTTCTAGATGTTCCTCAAATACACGACGGTTAGCAACCTTAGTTAAACTATCAACGGTAGCAAGTTCAACTAACTTTTGATTGACAATTTTTAATTTTTGATATAGTTCTGACTGTTGGATAGCGATCGCTAATTGTCCTGCTAAACGTTCAATAAATTCTATTTCTGAAAATTCCCATTGTCTGAGGTTGGAACAGTGGTGGGCAATTAATAATCCCCATAATTGTTCTTGATGATAATCAAAGTCATTATCATAATTTTTTTCTGTATTAATTTTTGATATTGGTACTACTAAGTTAGCTTTTACTTGAAATTTCTCCAGAAATTTAATATGGTATGGAATTAAATCTCTCATAGGTATCTGTTCTTGATTGTTAGATTTTTTTTTTGTATTGCCAGTAATATAGTCTGCATCTTGATCGATGTTTTTTAGAACAGACATTTGCTCAGAAATAACAGATTCCATAACTATTTCTCCTGTTCCATCTGGCTTGAATTTATAAATGAGTACCCTATCAGTTTTCAGAAATTTTCTGACTTCATTTACCGTGGTTTTGAGAATATTATTCAGGTTTAATGATTGCCGGATTCTTTCTTGAATTATGGTCATTAAACTCGCCCTTTCTGTTTGTTTCCTTAATTCCTTTACAAGTTGATTTATTTGCAAAATTCGCCGAACTTGTTGACGTAAAACTGCCCATTTTATCGGTTTAGTAATATAATCTATAGCACCAACAGTAAAGGCAAGATCGATAGATTCTTTATCTTCAAGGGAAGTAATTATTAACACTGGAGTCCGAAAAAGTAAAGGATTATTATCTAAATTATGAGTGAGGGACAAATTATTTGATAAATCTTTCCTAAAAATTTCTTGTAATTTCACGCAGCAGGCAAAACCATCCATTTCTGGCATCATTGCATCTATTAAAATTAAATCTGGTATTTGAATCCTACACATTTCTAAGCATTGCTTACCATTTTCTGCTTCTATTATTTGATATCCTTCTGATTCTAATACCTGATTTAGCATATAACGCATAGATTTTTCATCATCTACTATCATTATGGTTGGGGAATTATTCAATGATTTTTGTCTATTCATAAAAATTTTGATTCAAAAATACTAAGGTATATAGCGCTACGCGCCAGGGAGTAGGGAATAGGGAATAGGGAGTAGCAGACTTTTAAAGGGTTCTAGGATTTAGAAATGTCAAGAGCCTTAATGCGTAGTGCTATAATACCAATTTGATAAATGTTTGCTACGAATCTTTGTTCTCTGTTCCCTTTTCCTTATCACTAGAGTTTTGTAACATTCTTTTTTCAAATTGGTATAACTAAAGATTAACAGAATATTTTTTCTAATATATTATATAGTTGTGATTGCTTAATTGGTTTATTGATTAAAGCCGATAAATTTAGTTTTTGGAGCTGATTTTTGTCTGGTGACTTACCAACAGGAGTTAACATAACTAATGGTATAGATTGACAATGAGGTATTTCTCTAATAGCATTAGCAGTTGCTACTCCATCCATTTCTGACATTTGCATACTCATAATTATTAGATCGAATTTTTGCTCTTGGTTAGCAGTTTCTTTCTGGAGTATATTGATAGCTGCAATACCTGATTGTACTGAATGGGATGAAATTTTCCACTGATTAAATTGCTGAATTAAAATGTTGACAGAAGACGGACTATCGTCTACAATCAAAAACCTTTTATTCGCTAAGTTATTGATAGGATTAATTTGATTTGTAACAGGATCATCAACTTTCAAATTCAAGGTAAAATAAAATGTAGAACCTATTCCCTCTTGACTTTCAACCCACATTTTACCAGCCATCATTTCACATAAACGTTTACTAATAACTAATCCTAATCCTGTACCTCCATATTTTCTAGTTCTAGAACCATCAACTTGACTAAATGGTTGAAACAATTTGTGGATTTTATCTCTAGGAATACCGACCCCAGTATCTGTGATAGATAACTTTATTTCATACAAATTATTTGTGATATTATCTTTATTACTAATAGTATCTTCTGGATCAGGAAAATTAATAATTTTTCCTGAAGTTTGTATTTGTCTTGCCGAAACATTTACTAAAACTTCTCCCTTTTCTGTAAACTTAATAGCATTAGTAATCAAATTCACCAAAATTTGACGTATTCTGATCTCATCTCCGAAAATTATCTTTGGCAGATTTTCTGCTATTAAATAACCTAATTCAAGATTTTTATTAACCGCTTGAATTGCCAGCAAGTCAATACATTCTTCAATACATAACCTTAAATCAAAAGCATTTTCCTGCAAATCTAATTTATGGGATTCAATTTTAGCAAAGTCAAGCAAATCATTAATAATTCTGAGTAAATCAATACTACAATTATTAATATCATTTAAGTATTCTTCTTGTTCCAAATTCAAATCAGTATCCATTAACAAAGAAGTCATACCAACTATTCCATTCATTGGAGTCCGAATTTCATGACTTATAGTAGCTAAAAATTCACTCTTTGCTTGATTAGCTACTTCTGCCACTTTTCTTGCTTGCTGAAGAGCAATATTTTGTTCAGAAAGTTGTAGACGTTGACGAGTTTCTTGCTCTAATAAATGAGCATGAGCAAGAGCAATACCTACTTGTTGAGCAACAGCTTCTAGTAGGTTAATTTCATCTTTTGTCCAAGTCCGATAGCGATCGCATTGATGTAAACAAATTACTCCATTTGCTTTACCTTGATCGGAAGTTCTAACAACTAACATAGATTTTAATCCTATACTATTGCACATTGATATAGAAGCATTTTTTTGTAGCAGTGGTTCACTGTAGACATTATCAGAGGCGATCGCTTGTTCCTGTGCTAAAACTTGCTGTAGATAAGTATTGTCACTTACTGGAATTTCTAAATCAATAATTGATTCATATCCTGGTTCTAAATATTCTGCTACAAATGGTATTTTAGGCAGTAAACCCATTTGATAGGAGTGAATTACGCAACGGTTAACGAGAAAAGCTTGGCCTATTTGTTGTGCTGTTGTATCAAATATTTTTTGTGTATCTAAGCTTTGACGAATTTCTTGAGTAATTTTTCTTAATAGCAAACTCTGTTGTAATTGTTGCTGTAGAGCTAAGTGACTTAAATTTTGTTTTATAGCACTAGCAAGAACATTTGCTACTGCTTGTAAAAAATGAACATAATCTTGAGTGAAAAGATGTTGTGTGGTACTAAAAGCGACTAATATTCTTTTTCCTTGAGGTTGATTATTTCCAGGAATAACTAAACTAATACTACTAAAAATACCTTCGTCTAATAATGGTTTTAAATCTGCAAATTGACAAATTTTGCGACTTAAATTTTCAAGAACAAGTGGTTTTTGAGCTGATAAAGTATAAGTAATTAAAGAATTAAAAGCTTTACTAACTAATGTTTGACAAGTGAAAATTTTAGCTTTGCTAGCACTAGCTTTAACTTTCCAGATTTGATATTCTGATGAGTATTCCCAAATTTGACAATAGTCAATTTGTAAAGTTTGACAGACTAGATCGACTGCTTCTGACATGAGTAGAGGTATAGAAATACTTTCTAAAGCACGTTGACCTAACTTTGCCACAGTTGCTGCTGCTTTAGCTTGAATAGCTAATTTTTGTTCTGTTTGTTTGCGTTCGTAAAGCGCAGCTTGCTGTTCGCTAATATCTCGCAAAATCATTGTAAATACTGTTTCATCTTTTAATTCTAACTGTGAAATAGATGCCTCTGCTGGAAATTCTTTACCATCTTTTCGCTTGGCAATAATTACAGCGAATTTATGTTTTTTCTTATGATTTTTCCCTGATTTTGAATTATCAAATCTTGACTCTTGCCATACTACTAATTTAGTAAGTGATTTACCTATCACTTCCTGACTTTGATAACCAAATATTGTTTCTGCTCCTTGGTTAAAAAGTTGAATAATTCTATTTTTATCTACTGAAATAATTGCATCTTCAGCTATGTCTAAAATCCCTGCTAAACGAGCTTCTGATTTTTTTAGAGCTTCAGCAAATGTTATCCGTTCAGATATTTCATTTTCTAGTTGTTGATTTAACTCTTTTAATTCTGAAGTCCGCTGTTGTACCATTATTTCCAAATTTGCATTTAGAAGGCGAATACTTTCCTCAGATGAAATATGTTTTCTCATCTGTTTTTCTAACTCTTGGTTAGTAACTTTTAATTGTATAGAGTTAGGCATTCCTAAAACTTTTCGAGCTACAGGAATAAAAAATATTACTGTCACCAAAGAAACTATAGTTTTTAGACAGTTAATTAACCCGAATAGCCAATAGTGAGGATACCATAATTTCAAAAATTCCTGACTATGGGAAATAGCACTAAAAGCCATCAAAATTGCTAAACACCAACAAGCTCGATTGAATGGCATATTTGGTCTTTTTCTCAAACAATAACCAAGTATTCCTGCGATAAACAAATAGGTCAGCGCTATAGATAAGTCTGACACTAAATCAAATAAGATAAACCCCGGTTTTAAGATGTAAAAATTTACATCAATTAGAAATAAACCATTTAAAAAAAATTTTGGAAATGACCCTGACATCTAATTTTCCTCC
>JBFRWR010000398.1:0-10422 GCA_051439685.1 Trichodesmium sp. | reverse complement strand
AAGTCTTAGTTGATGTCCCTTTCCAAACTTCAACAGATGATACTGAAGAGGAGGAAAAATTGTTTACCTATAAAATACCTCCTGATATGCAGATTCAACCGGGAGATATTTTAGTAGTACCATTTGGAAACCAACAAGTAGGAGCGATCGCTATCCGCAAAACTTCCCAACTGCCAGAAGGTTTAAGTAGCGATCGCCTAAAAAATGTATCAGACATTATTACCAGAGGTTTTTTCCCTGCAACATATTGGCAACTCCTGGAAAAAGTCGCCATCTATTATCAAACACCACTTATTAGAGTTATTCGCACTGCTCTACCACCAGGGTTACTCAAACGTAGTCAACGACGTATCCGCATCATCGAAGCAGCGATACCCACAGGTGGAGAAATTTTCCTCAATACTAAAGCTCAAAAAATTCTAGAAATTCTGCAAAACTCCAAAACCAAAGACTACACCTGGCAATACATTCAACGTCAAGTCAAAGGTGCGGAAAGAGGATTAAAAGATTTGCTACAACGAGGTTGGGTAGAAAGTTATCTCGAACCCCCTTCCCCACCCAAACCAAAACTCAGACAAGCAGTCACTCTAGTTGCTCAAACCCCACCCAAAGACTTAACCCCGCGTCAAAAAGAAGTCATGGAAGTCTTACGCAAAAGTGGAGGCGAAATGTGGTTGACAGAATTACTTAACACTTGCCAAACTACAAGTTCTGTGGTAAAAAAATTGGAAGAAAAAGGCTATGCTGTCATTCAGGAACAAGAAGTATTACGACGAGAACAAGGTAGGGGTGATATCAGAGATGAAATAAAAATACTTACACCCTACCAAACAGAAGCATTAACAACCATTACCCAGATTCAAGAATTTGCTCAAGTATTGCTGCATGGAGTCACAGGTTCCGGGAAAACAGAAGTATATTTACAAGCGATCGCTCCCATCCTAGAAAATGGTAAATCTGCTCTCGTACTCGTTCCCGAAATTGGTCTAACTCCCCAACTTACCGATAGGTTTCGCGCTCGTTTTGGCAAAAAAGTCTATGTTTACCATAGCGCCTTATCTGCGGGAGAACGTTATGACACTTGGCGTAATATGACTTGGGGTATTCCGCAAATTATCATCGGTACTCGTTCCGCAATATTCGCCCCACTGCCAAAATTAGGTTTAATTGTATTAGACGAAGAACACGATAACAGTTTCAAACAAGACCGCCCCGCACCCTGTTATCACGCTCGCACCGTAGCGAAATGGCGAGCAAAATTAGAAAACTGCCCATTAATATTAGGTTCGGCAACTCCCGCTTTAGAAAGTTGGTTAGAAACAAGAACGCAAAAACCGGGTTTATCTGAAAAAAATGACAGTTTGAACGAGGAGGATAAGCAACCCGGTTTCTTGGTTGATGAAAATTTTTCTCTGACGCAGAAAGCGGATTTATCTGAAAAAAATGAAAGTTTGAACGAGGAGGATAATCAACCCAGTTTCTTGATAGATGAAAATTTTTCTCTGAAACAGAAACCGGATTTATCTGAAAAAATTGATAGTTTGAACGAGGGGGATAATCAACCCGATTTCTTAGTTGATGAAAATACTTCCCTGAAACAGAAACCGGATTTATCTGAAAAAATTGATGATTTGAATAATCAGGGTAATCAACCCGGTTTCTTGAGTGTTTCCCCAAAACCCAACACCTACTACCTATCATTACCAGAACGCATCCACTCAAGACCGATGCCACCTGTAGAAATAGTAGATATGCGCCAACAACTGCGACAGGGAAACCGGACAATGTTTAGCTATCCTCTCCAGGAAGCACTGCGACAACTACAACAAACAAAACAACAAGGAATTTTATTCATTCACCGTCGCGGTCACAGTACATTTGTGTCTTGTCGTAGTTGCGGTTATGTAATGGAATGTCCCCATTGCGACATTTCTCTTTCGTATCATTACACCCACGAAGGTGCAACTCAACTATTACGTTGCCATTACTGCAACTATACCCAACTACAACCCCAACGTTGTCCGGAATGTGACTCTCCTTTTTTCAAGTTTTTTGGTAGTGGAACTCAAAAAGTAGCGCAGGAGTTAACCAGACAATTTCCTGACTTAAGATTTATTAGATATGATAGCGACACAACTCGCAAAAAAGATGCTCACCGAAATTTGTTAAATCAATTTGCTAACGGGGAAGCAGACTTATTGATCGGAACTCAGATGTTGACAAAAGGTTTAGATTTAGCACAGGTGACATTAGTAGGAGTCGTATCCGCTGACGGGTTGCTGCATTTTTCAGATTATCGCGCCAATGAACGCGCTTTTCAAACATTACTGCAAGTCGCGGGTCGTGCGGGTCGTGGAGATAACCCAGGGCGAGTCATTATTCAGACCTATACTCCAGAACATCCCGTGATTCAAGCAGTGCAACGTAATGATTATCAGTCTTTTGTGGAAACAGAATTACAGACAAGAGCAGAATTGCAATATCCTCCTCACGGGCGGTTGATTTTATTGCGTCTGAGTAGTTACGATCCGACTGAGGTGGCGGTGACTGCTCAACAGTTAGCAAGTGTGCTGACGGAAAAAGCAGAAGAGGGAAAATATAATTTATTAGGTCCTGCACCCGCTCCTATTGCGAGAGTTGCTAATCGTTATCGGTGGCAGATTTTGTTAAAATTATTGCCTGGATGTGATGATGTACCCGATCTGACTAAGTTGAGTAATATTTGTCGTCCTGGGGTGAGTCTGACTGTGGATGTAGATCCTATGAATTTGTGATAAATTGTTTTATATTATCCCTATAAATAGAAAATTATAAATATTTTTATGAAACAGCAAATTACTTGTAAAGTAGAATCTTTCTGGGATGCAGAAGCAAAAGTTTGGGTAGCAACAAGTGCTGATGTTCCTGGATTAGCAACAGAAGCAGATACCATTGAGACGCTCAGTCAGAAACTCCGGCAAATGATTCCAGAATTAATGGTTTTGAACAATATAATTTCGTCTGATTATGTTGGGTATATTGAATTTCAACTAACCAGTCATCGACAAGAACAAATCAAAGTAGCTTCCTAAAATGGCTTCATCACTAACTCCTAGATTAAAAAAAATTCTCACACAAGCAGGTTGCTATTTCGAGCGACAGGGTAAGGGAGACCATGAAATTTGGTATAGTCCAATTACAGAACACCGATTCGTAGTAGATAATTCTATTAAATCGCGCCATACAGCTAATGCCGTTTTGAAACAAGCAGGATTACCTAAGTTTTTCTAGAAGCGGGGGAAACGATCGCTTTAGAAAGTATAGAGTTTGAATGTCCGGTGGAACTTTTGTATGAAGGAGTGACGTTTTAAGTTTGAAGTCATAGGGGCGATTGGCCATATAGCCTTACGGCATGGTCTTCGCCTTTTTCCTGACGGAATGCTCCGCAAACATGTCGCGAAGCGTTTTCCTACGGAACATGAAAAACATTTGCGGTAGCATGACCTTAGGAAAGTTGTGCGTTAGCTAAACGCCCCTAAAAATGGTGTATATTTTCATATTTTGCGTAAGTCCTGATTATATAGCACTACATTAATTGGTTAGGAAATTTATAAATCCTGGAACCCTTTAACAGTCTACTATTCCCTAGCGTGTAGTGCTATACTATTCCAACACCAATTAAGATTCTGCTTGAATCCTTTCTATTGCTTTCTCAACTTTTTCTGCATCTTCCGTTTTACCCTGTTCTTTTAATAAGTCTCTAGCTTTACTTAGAGATGCTAAAGCTTCAGGTCGTTTATTTTCTAAATATAAAGCTACTCCTAATTGATAATGAAGCACTGCTAGTTCTGGTCTCAGGCGAACAGCATTTTCAAATTGAGATATTGCTTCAGACAAATTATTCTGATTAGCCAAAAGACTTCCTAAGTTAGCATAAGCTTCTGCAAATTCTGAGTCTAATTCAATGGCTTTGCGAAATGCTGCTTCTGCTGATTCTAGTTCTCCTTCTTTATAAAGTTTTACTCCACGGTCAAATTCTGCTTTAGCTTCTTCGTTGAGGGCAATAATTGTGGTTGTGTCTGATTGTCCTGGTTTTAGGTTGGGTTTTACATCAGAAGCATTAACTGGAGTCGTGCTGAGTATGCTGAGAATTGCTGTTATGGCCAATAGGTTGTATTTAGATTTTTTATAAAACATTTTTTAGAATTTTAATAATCAAGGTTACTGATTCAGCATACTATCTATTTTTTGATTTGAGTACCTCTGTATTCAAATCAATCTCTATAACAGTCAACTTGTCTGAGTTTTTCCCTGTCTCTATTTCAGCATTTATTGACTATCAAAAAATTGTTCAAACTGAGCATTTTTACTCTTGACTTTTGCCTAATATTAATTGACAAGCAGAAATAATTAAAGCTATTGACCATTTTTATATATGGTGCAAACTAAATAATGGTAATTTTGTCAATAGTTTGTTATATTAATTAACATAATGCGATAGCCAAAATTAATTTTTAGGGAACCTGAAAAGATTCGGCGATCGCTCATTCCCAAGACATATATCTGGATTTATCCAGGTTAATTTTTGGTATCTAAATTTACTTATTTCATTATTAAGTAGATTTAGTAGATTCATTGCTTATATAAAAGGAGTTAAACTATGGATCAACCTATGGAACTGCCATTAGAGAAGCAATTTAGTATTCGCTCTTTCGAGACTCAGGTAAGTCAGATGAATTTACAACAAGCTCAAGAGTGTTTAGTTGAACTATATGAACAAATGTTGGTGAGGGAAACTCTTTACCAACAATTTTTAAAGCATAATTGGGGATTAGATTCTAACCCTAATTTTGATTAAAACGGAAGTTGTATTAGGCGCGACCTCCTTCTCTAACTTTATTTCAAGCGAATGAAAAAGAGTTGGGGATGATGGGGCGTCAACTCATTGTCAAATTATTAGAATACCTGTGTTATGAGCTTACAAAATATTATCTTAAATTTTGATCGGTACAGCTATTAGACATCTCCAAAAATAAAAAATCAAATCAATTATTGAGCATAAACTGTCAATTCTTTTCCCCTACTACCTACTCCATCTTTTCTGGAGATGTCTATTAATTTATTCAAGAAAACCTATACTTTTTAGTAAGTTTAACTATTCTGACTGTCGTTCTATAGTTGCTTCCATAGCACTAATCAAAGAAAGACCTGTTAAAACCCCACTACTAGAGTAATATCGCTCGTCATCTAAGCGGCGTAAGGTTTCAAAACCACTACGACGTTGAGGATCATTTCCTAATACCCAATACCTCTGAATAATTGAATCAATACCAAGCCATCCTTCTCCTTCTACCTTTCCTAGCTCGTTATGCTGAAGAAGAAAAGTATACCTTCTTTCATCACTGTCAAGACGTCCTCTATACTGCAAAATAATATCTTCACGGTCTTTACTCGGAAATATTAACTTTGTTACCATAGAGAACCAGTCTGTGCGATCCCATGTTATTATAGTTTTACCCTTAACATTAATTAACATTCCGTTCCGCTCTAGCCAATTGCCTGTAATCATCCATTGGCCTGATTCTAATATAAATGTATGAGCCACAGTTCTATTCCTATGCTGCTAATTCTAGCTTGATTAAACTTACCCACAAATAAGTTCCTGATACTATTTAGACAGAAAAACTGTCCTATCAAATATATATATTTCTTTAGTATCTATAGTTATTCAGATTTCCTTGTAAATATACTCCACCATTTATAGCCAACCACAAGAATAGAAAATAGAGAAGTATATCTAACTTTCTTTGATATCTTAGTCAATAGCCTCAGATTGATTGTTTTGGGCACAAACTAGATAAATTTTGAGTTTGAATTGACTCAGTTAGTGCTAGTCTTTACAAAGGTATAGCTATAACTAAACTATTAAGCTTAATTATAGTAGTTAATGGATACGGCGATATTGTTAGGTTGACAAATCAGTGGACAAAAACCTTGCTATATGCTATGTAGACATATTGATGTCCAAAGCTCATATAATTTTAGTCAAGCTTAAATGTCTTTAACCGTAAGTAAAGAACAGGCAGTTATATTAACTGACCTATTTGAGACCTAAGACTATTTCTGTATTCTAAACTATCTAGGGCTTGCTGAAAAAGTCTTATGAGTAAGGGTAGAAGACAGGAGACAGGAGACAGGAGACAGGAGACAGGAGACAGGAGACAGGAGACAGGAGACAGGAGACAGGAGACAGGAGACAGGAGACAGGAGACAGGAGACAGGAGGAATGGGGAATTTAGAGGAGGTAGGAGTCAGAATTATCCATTGATTTTTCAGCCAATAGTCAACCCAACATCCCAGGGCAAACGCATCTAAATTCTGAAACCTTCTATCGTTAAGCCTTAGAGAACTAATAAGTATAAATACTCAGGACTCTAACATCCTTGCCCTGTCAGAACTTCAAAATAAGATGCGTTTGCCCTGCCCAACATCCTAACTTTTTGCAGCTCTATAGAACGAAAACCTTGTACTTTTTCCAGACAGAAAATTGCTAAAACCTTTATATGTCAATGCTTTTATCTTTAATCAGCTAGCCCGATCTATATTAATTGTGTACAGATATGAGGGTTAATCAAAAAGTTATGGGAATATTCCCTGCTGAAAATTTTTTTCTATATAAATTTAATTCTTATAACTAAGGCCAATTATATTAGACCTCTCCAGGAAAGAGGGAGTAGGGAGTAGGGAGTAGGGAGTAGGGAGTAGGGAACCCACCCCTAACCCCTCCCAGGAGGGGAAATATAGCAACCGCCAAGGCGGCGCGCGACAATTAGTGCGAGCATCTTGCTCGCGTCATAAATCATCATAATTACCCGATGTCCCAACTATAGTGGCTACTGCTATAATTGATGATTTATACTCGATAATTGATTTGATTTTTGATTATCACCAGATGTCTATTGGCAATGTTTATTCATAACTCAAAATTGCTGGTATGATTTAGTGACTATGGCCATTAATATTTTGCATATAAAATCCGGTTATACAATAATCGCACTGATTACTTCGTGTTCAGACAAATGTTATATTGAATACGAATTTCAAAAATCATGCTATTCAAATCCTTTCTTTCTCCGTGTCACCGCGTCACCGTGTAACGCGGGGATTAGATAATCGAGTAATTAATTCAATCTACTCGCTCTATTGATTGCAACTTTTGATCCCTATTTTTTGTTGCTTATAACTGCATCCAGCAATAAATTCGCACCAAAGCGAACCGGATCGGTGCAAGGTAAACCAGTTTCTCCTTCCACTTGAGCGATCGCTTCTTTAGCACTTACTTCATCTAAATGAAAAGTATTGATGGCAATACCTGCTACTTTTGCGGGTTGTAGGGAACCACCGACAGCAGCTACCATTTCGTACAATTGAACTACTTTTGCTAACGGTGGAATTAAGACATGAGGATGATTGCGAATATGAGTTTGATTCGCACGATGTACTAATATTAAATCAGTAGGTTGGACACCGCGTAACAGTGGTAGGGTGGCAGTAGAACCTGGATGTAGCAAAGAACCTTGGCCTTCCACAATCAGTAAATCATAACTATTGCCAAATTGCATAACCATTTGTTCGACTGCTCCTGCTGCAAAGTCTACTCTCACCGCATCTAAAGCAATACCATCCCCTGCAATCATAATACCTGCTTGACCAGTTCCTAAGAATTTAGAATTAACACCTAGCTTTTGAGCGATGGCGTTTAGTTCTAAACTTGTAGACATTTTGCCGATCGCCATGTCAGTTCCTACTGTTAAGACTCGCTGACAATTAAGTGTTCTGGCTTTTCCACTGGCAATAGTTAATCCTGGTGGCTCTTGGCGTACATCCCATACCCATTGTTCTTTTTGCAAGAGTGGTTTAATTTCGGGATGATTTGCTAGGGGGGTATGCAAACCGTTAATTACTGATAACCCAGAGGCAACTGCTATTTTAATTTCTGTAAACCATTCTTCAGGTAAAGCACCCCCAGAGGGGGCAATACCGATCACCAATATTTCTGCTTCCAAGGCGATCGCTTCTTTAACAGAGGCTACTATGGGAACATTACGAGGAATTTTTGTGAGTTCCGCTAATGATTTTCCGGCACATTGACAATCTATGACGGCAACAATTTCTGCTTGACTGTAACGCAGTAAGGATAGTCCTGTTTTTCCTTGTGAGCGTTCGATACCATTATGTAGAAGAATTACTACTTTACCATTTTCGATTTTTGATTGCGGATTTTCTGTAGTCATAATTTTCTCAGAAAAATATTTAATTTCTAGTAAGTTAGAAGTTCTGTATCTTATTGCTCAACTTTATACCCTAACTCCGCTAACTGAATTCGAGACTGTCGCCATTTAGGTTGTACTTTGACAAATAGTTCTAAATATACCTTGCCTGCAATCAATTTTTGAATTTGTTGACGTGCAGCACTGCCAATAGCTTTTAACATATTCCCACCCTTACCAATAATTATTCCTTTTTGAGATGATCTTTCTACATGAATAGTAGCAAGAATGCGAGTAATAGTTGGTTCTTCGTCTACTCTATCAATAGCGATCGCTACTGAGTGGGGAATTTCTTCACGAGTCAACAGTAAAATTTGTTCCCGAATTAGTTCTCCCATAATAAAACGCTCTGGTTGATCTGTTACTAAGTCAGGGGAATAATAATAAGGTCCAGGTTCAAGATGTTCAATTAACAAATTTTCTAATGCTTCTATACCCTCTCCTGTCAAAGCAGAAAATTTAACTATCTCCCAAGGGTGAGGAGCGATCAATTGATGATAACTAGCTTCTATTCCCTCCTCGTCTTCAGGTTTTAGGTCTAGTTTATTCATACCTATAATTACAGGAGTCTGAGTTTTCTTGAGTAAATCTATAATGAAGCGATCGCCTCCACCTGCTATTACCGATCCATCGACTACGAGTAATACTACATCGACAGATTGAATTGCTGCTTTAGCATTTTGAACTAATACTTTCCCTAATTGGTGGTGCGGTTTGTGAATACCTGGAGTATCAACAAAAATCATCTGTGCTACTTCTGTTGTCAGAATACCACGCAGACGATTACGAGTAGTCTGAGCAACTGGGGAAGTAATCGCAATTTTTTGTCCCACCAGTTGATTCATCAAAGTGGATTTCCCAACATTAGGCCGTCCTATTATACCAACAAACCCTGATTTGTACCCCGTAGGTGCTACGGGAATAGTCATATGAGTGGACAATTCCATTTGTAGATTTTTTTGATTTTGTTTACTTAATAAGTAAATAACAGCTTATCAAGTAAATAAATATACATTTTTCTTATATCTCTAAGAATATCATCAAAATATAAATAAAGTCTAGTTTTGTCTGAGTACCAGGTTATTTGTGATCAAGAGAATATCGACTTTAATGCTGATATTTATATTAAAGAAATTAGTGTAATACGAATAATTTAGATAATCAATTAATATCTTATAAAAAGATATATTTTCTAATGTTCCAGCATTTTCTATAGTAAGATATTCATGCCTTATTTCAGTTTATTAGGATTTAACTTTGTTGACTAAATTAAGTTAGCTAATAAAAATTTCCAAAGGTATAAAATTTAGAAATCTGAAAAGGTTATGTAAACTAAGCAGTTAGTTTATATTTGATTAGGCGTTGGGAAACGGAAAGATGAATCAAGCTGAGTTCATCTTGGAAATTAGCAACACCTCCCATTAAATTAAGCAAGGAGAAAAAATGAAGCAATTTTCTACATTATTAGGAAGTTTATGTGCTTTAGTAGTCACAAATTTACCTTTGGCAGCTTTGGCAATACCATCTGATTTTGACTATAAATCTGGTCCAGAAGAATATCATCCATTGCCAGATCTTTCTATTCCTTACAGGACTTTACCTAGAAAATTTGATTTTCCAATTATTACTGAGATTGATGTTGATGACAGTATTCGTACCGACTCGCCGATAACTGATGCTTTTGTTGACAATTTACCTCCTATTCCCACTGGAATTACTCTAGATGAGCTTTTACGCTACAGAGCAGAGTACACAGCTGCCATACAAGCTTGGGGAGAAGAAGTAACAGAGTGTTTGAATAAAAAACCACTATTACTCAGAGTTAGCACGGGCAACCCAGTAATTATTAATGGAGTAGAAGGCACAATAGTATTAAACGCAAATAATCGTGCTGTTTGTAGATAATAAATAACTCCTAAATTAAATAATCCTCCTGCTTTGAAAAAAGCGGAGGATTATTTGTTTCCTTAATTAATAAAAGAAAAATTGAAGGCTGCATAGTCAGAAGTGAAAGTGTAGTTTAGAGGTCAAGCCCTCGGTCTGTTAGTGTGTCTTAGCTTCATACATTGCTGCACTTCTACTTAACACCTATCAACGGGTCGTCTTCCCGTGA
>JBFRWR010000397.1:0-4334 GCA_051439685.1 Trichodesmium sp. | reverse complement strand
CTTTCTACTTTCGGAAAACAGAGACCTAACTTTTTGGCTCAGAGATGACTTTTCACCTTTGACTTTTTACCTTCCACTTTCGGAACAGGGAGACCTAACTTTTTGGCTCAGAGATGACTTTTCACCTTTGACTTTTTACCTTCCACTTTCGGAACAGGGAGACCTAACTTTTTGGCTCAGAGAAGACTTTTTACCTTCCACTTTCGGAACAGGGAGACCTAACTTTTTGGCTCAGAGATGACTTTTCACCTTTGACTTTTCACTTTCTACTTTCGGAAAACAGAGACCTAACTTTTTGGCTCAGAGATGACTTTTCACCTTTGACTTTTTACCTTCTACTTTCGGAACAGGGAGACCTAACTTTTCCCTCACAGATGAATTTTCACCTTTGACTTTTCCCTTTCCACTTTCGGAAAACAGAGACCTAACTTTTTGGCTCAGAGATGACTTTTCACCTTTGACTTTTCACTTTCTACTTTCGGAACGATGAATTTTCACCTTTTAATTTATAATTTTTATGTCCTCAAACAAAGACTTACAAACCATAGCACTCCAAAACCAAAAACAGGCAGAAAATTATTTATCCCAAGGAAAAATAGAGCAAGCGATCGCCTCTTATCAAAGAGTGATAGAACTGCAACCTGAACATTGGGAAATTTACCAAAAATTGGGAGATATTTACCTCAAACAAGGAAGATTTTCACAAGCTATTACTATTTATCAAAATGCAATTAAACTGAATCCTAAGTTTCCCTGGTTTTATCAAAAATTAGGAGAAGCATTAATGAAGCTTCAACAATGGGAAAAAGCTGTTGATGCTTATCGTCAGTTTATAGCAATAGAACCAAATTTTCCCTGGTCTTACAATAAACTGGGGGATGCCTTTATGGAATTAAAAAATTGGCAGGAAGCTATTAATACCTATCGTAATTTTATTAAAATTAAACCTGATTTTCCCTGGTCTTACAATAAACTAGGGGATGCTTTTACGGAACTCAAAAATTGGCAGGAAGCTGTTACTGCTTATCGTCACTTTATTGAACTTAAACCAGATTTATATTTACCTTACAAAAATCTAGGGGATGCCTTAATACAACTGGAAAATTGGTCAGAAGCTTTAACAGTTTATCGTCAAGCACTGAATATTAATCCTAATTTCTATAAGTTATATGCTGAGTTAGGAGATAAATTCGTCAAACTAGAAAAGTGGTCGGAAGCTGTCGAAATATACCAAAATACTATTGAAATTAATCCCAATAATTATTGGCATTATTATCATTTAGGAAAAGCTCTATCTAAACTATCTAGATATGAAGAAGCTATAGAAGTTTATCAACGGGCAATTGAAATTAACCCTGAATTACATTTTGCTTACCAACATTTAGGGGTAGCTTTAGTAGAGTTAAAAAAATGGAATGAAGCTATAGTTGCTTACCGTCAGGCAATTCAAATTAAACCAGATTCTTATTGGTCTTATTATAATTTAGGACAAATTTTTGTAGGATTAAAAAAATGGGATGAAGCTGTAGAAACTTACCGTTATGCAATTAACAACGACCCTAATTCTCCTTGGTATTATCAACATTTAGGAACTGCACTAAAAAAACAAGGGAAAATAGAAGAGGCGATCGCTTCTTACCGAAAAGCAATAGAAAAAAAATCAGACTGGCATCAGTTCTATTCTTTATTAGGAGATGCTTTACAAGTAAAAGGTCAGTCAGAGGAAGCGATCGCTTGTTATTTAAAGGCAATTAAATTACAACCAAATACTACTACAGCTTATGAAAAATTAGGAGGTATTTATAAATCTAAAATATATCGATTTACGCCTAATCAATTAAATGAATTAATTGAATGTTATCGAGAGGTTATTCAATTACAGCCAAACTTTCCAGAAGCATATATAAATTTGGCAGATATTCTGACAGAAAAAGGTGAATTTAGTACAGCAATTAATTATTATCAAAAAGCCACCTATAACAAACTTTTAGTATCTCATCCAGAATTTGTCAAAAATTATTGGAATTCTCAACAACATAGTCAACCAAGCTTTATGATTATTGGCACAATTAAAGGTGGAACATCATCACTTTACAGTTATCTATGTCACCATCCCAATATAATTCCTGCTCTACAAAAAGAAATCAATTTTTTTCAGAGGAAAGTTAATAAAGGAATAGATTGGTATTTGGCACATTTTCCCCAATTACCTCAAGAGGGAAAATTTATAACTGGAGAAGCGACCCCTAACTATATGTATGTTGATAAAATAGGAAAAAAGTTATTAGAGAACTTTCCCAAAATTAAGATAATTGCCATTTTAAGAAACCCAGTAGATCGAACAATCTCTCACTTTTATATGAATAAACGTTCGGGAAAAGAGTCACAGGAATTTACAAAATTTGCACTGCAAGAAATGAAAATTCTCAGACAACTAAATAACAACCCTCAAAATTATCAGAGACTACTCAGGAAAATGTCATTCTCTTTCAAGGCAAGTTTATACATACATTTTCTGAAAAAATTGATACATCTTTTTCCTAAAGAACAGCTTTTAATTTTGAAAAGTGAGGATATGTATGAAAATCCTGCAGCAGTGACTAAACAAGTTTTTGATTTTCTCGGTTTACCAAATTATCAACTATCAGAATATAAAGTCTATTTCCCTGGTTCTTATTCTCCAATAGATGTTAGTTTGCGTTGTCAACTTTCTGAATTATTCCAACCACATAATCAAAAATTAGAAGAACATCTTGGCATGAAATTTAACTGGAATTGAACAAGGTTGTAGTTCATTAATGGATAATGGATAATGGATAATGGATAATGGATAATTACCTCTCCCTAAAAGGGAGAGGATTGGCTAAAAGGAAAAAATTTATTTTTTTCCCCTTTCTTGGGCAGGCTTGAAACCTGAATAATCTAATTATTTAATTGTTGAATTATTAATTATTTCGGTAAGTAGTTGTGCAAAATTAATTACGGATATTTACTAAAGCAATGTATAGTATAAAAAGCAAATACATATTTATGAAATTATGATATTTATTAGAGAGTTAAATTGAGAGAGTAGAAAGTTTTAGAAAGAATGAGTTGCCTAACTTTTGACTTTCAAATTTCTGGAAAGGCAAAGCTAAATTTATCCTCAGAGGTGACTTTCGACTTTCAAATTTTGACTTTCAAATTTCTGGAAAGGCAAAGCTAAATTTATCCTCAGATGTTACTTTCGACTTTCAAATTTTCACTGTCAACTTTTAACGTAAGCATTCAATTGCTTAATTCTGTCAAAAGTTGAATGCTAATAACTGAATGCTTACCTTTTAACTTTTATGTTTTCAAATACAGACTTACAAACCCTAGCACTGGAAAACCAAAAACAGGCAGAAAATTATTTATCCCAAGGTCAAATAGAACTAGCGATCGCTTGTTATAAAAAAGTCATTGAACTGCAACCTGAACATTGGGAAATTTACCAAAAATTGGGAGACATCTATCTGGCAGAAGAACAATTTTCACAAGCTATTACTATTTACGAAAATGCCATTAAACTCAATCCGAATTTTTCCTGGTTTCATCACAAATTAGGGGAAGCATTAATGAAACTTCAACAGTGGGAAGAAGCTGTGACTTCCTATCAACGTGCCATAGAACTTAACCCTAATTTTTCTTGGTCATATCAAAAACTTGGAGAGACTTTTATACAACTATCAAAATGGGATTTAGCTGCCACAGCATTGAGACAGGCAATTAAACTGAATCCAGAATTTTATTTGTCTTATGAAAAATTAGGAGAAGCACTGACTCACCAAGATAATTTACATGAAGCAGTAACTTTCTACCAGAAAGCAATAGAAATTAATCCTAATTCTTATTGGTCTCACAATAAATTCGGGGAAACTTTAATTAGATTAGGTAAATTAGAGGAAGCTGAAATTATTCTGGAAAAAGCTATAGAAATTAAGCCAAAAATTTACTTTGCTTACCATAATTTAGGAGAAGTTTTATTCAAACAAGAAAGAGTAACAGAAGCTATTGCTAAATATCATCAAGCTATAGCAATTAATCCTAATTCTTATTGGTCTCATAACTTATTAGGAGATGCTTTAATAAAACTAGAAAATTGGCAAGAAGCTATAGCAGCATATCGTCGAGCCATAGAAATTAATCCTAATTATTATTGGTCTTATAATTCATTAGGAGATGTTCTGGAAACTACAGGAAAATTAGAAGCAGCTATTATTAGTTACTTAAAAGCAATCGAACTTAATCCAGAAATAGATAGACCTCAAATATGTTTGTGGAATGTATTTCTTAAACAAGATAAATGGGAAAAA
>JBFRWR010000396.1:0-3157 GCA_051439685.1 Trichodesmium sp. | reverse complement strand
TAGATGGGATTGCCTTAATTTTCAGTAGTCAATCATACTAAGTTGTGTACCTCATGGAGAAAGGGAAGTGCTGTATTTAATAGACATCTCTGATAATCAAAAATCAAATCAAATTGATGAACCACATCACCATAACCCAAACCTTGTAGGGACGTTCCATGGAACGTCCCTACTGTGGTCTACTGAAATGAAAACCGCTGTAAATGAATATAGACTTTGGAGTTGACTTTTGTAGTAAGATTTTTCTTTTCTCAATTAGATATTGCTTTTATGACTTACTAAAAGCAATAGCTGATAGCTGACTGCTGAATGCTGAATGTTTACTAACTAATTATAAATCAAACAGATTTTTGAGACGATTTCTTACCCAAACAACAGGATTTTTATCATCTTCTGCTGCATCTACTAATCCTAATTTTCTCAGTTGATTTTGACGTTCAGATAATTCCTCTTGATGTTTGCCCAACTCTTGGACAATTACTTCTGCTAATTCTGGATTTTCATGCAATAATTTTTCAAAGCCTTTTTTATGAATAGCAAATAAAATTGTATCTTCAATTGCTCTGACAGCAGCGGTACGAGGAATGCCTAACATTAAAGCTAATTCTCCGAAAAACTTTCCAGCTTTTAGAGTAGTTAGATGTTTATTTATTTTTTCAGCAAATACCTCTACCGAACCTGAAAGAATAATATAAAAAGCATCACCAGGTTCTCCTTCATGGAATAAAATATCTAATGGTTTGAGACGTTTTCTATATCCTACTTCTATTAGTTTTCTTAACTCTACATCTGTAAAGTTTTCAAAATAAGTAACTTCCATTAATAAATCTCTAGCTGATAAAGGTTTATCCGAACTAGAATGATAATTTTTTAATCCGTGAATAATAGTATTTGGAGATGATTCTAAATTCTTGGATTCTTCTGGATGATGAAGATATATATTATAATGATCCCAAGGAATTAAAATACCTTGTTGATTGAAATTATGCTGAATTATAAACCTTAAAGAACTCATATAAATCGGTTCATTATAAATTTCATTTACCCATACCCATAATTGAAATTTAAAAGCGTCATCTTCAAAGCCTAAAAACAAAACTTTTGGAGGAGGCTCCCGCAATACTGCTGGTTCCATATAAGCTGACATGAGTATAGCTTCTGTAACTAATACAGGGTCACTATCATCAGAGACCAAAATATCAATTTCCATCTTACCTTTAAAATTATCATAAGTTAAGTTATGTATTTTTCCTTCTATTAACATTCCATTAGGAATAATGATATGACTATCTCTTAATGTTCTAATTCTAGTTGAACGTAAACCGATTTCTTCAACAAACCCTAAATCATTCTCTAAATCAATAAAATCTCCTATTTTTATCGGTCTTTCTATTAGTACATTTAAACCACTAATAAAGTTTTTAGTAATATTCTGAAATCCTAAACCAATACCTACACCTAAACCTCCTGCTAAAACTGCTAAAGAGGAGATATTAAAGCCTTGGGTTTGCAAAATAATTATTACACCCAGGGTACTAATTCCATAGCTACATATTGTAGAAATTGCCTCTCGATTAGCTTCATCTATACCTAGCTTGATTAAAAATACTTTTTTGAGTAAATTTTTGAATACTCTGCCTAAGAGAAGGACTATAATTAAATAGAAAAATAGCTGTAAAAGTAAACTTAGTGATATATAAGTATCCCCTATAAAAAGTATAGGTGTTCTAAACAATTGAGCTAAATTCACTAATAATTTTTGTATTGTTTCCAGCATATATTGTGATTTTTAAATAGATACTAATTATACCATTATGCTGAAATACTTTGATAAAAAAGATGATTGTGTAAAATGTTTTTTTCTTTTTTATCTATCAATGGATAAATTTTATACCTTAATTTTTTAGTAATAAGATTACACCCCATACTAATCCTAAATAATTCGTGAAAAAAACTGTAGGGGTTTGGTCTCCTTTCCCCAAGCAAAAATGGGATTTGGAAACCAAAAACCTACAATAAAATACTGAAACCTCTTGAGGATTGTTATATCTTAAAAAAATTAACTTATAATACCAATTGCCCAAAGTAATTCTATACTTTGGGCAAAATTAAAAAGTTAATTATTTGTGTCTTTACAGCGCTTTTCACTCTTGATGAACCACATCGCCATAACCAAAACCTAGTAGGGACGTTGCATGCAACGTCCCTACTGTAGTCTACTGAAATGAAAACCGCTGTATATAGCAATCCTCTAATATATTTGTGGCAAAAATCTTACTGATTTTTAGGGAATAGGGAATAGGGAAAAGGTGGGAGTTTCAACTTTTTTATCTACTTTTTGATTTGTCGCAACCTATGCGCGGATTGCTATATATCCCCCATAATTCTGACAACTACCACATTTTTTTACTCAGATTTATATAACTAATAAAAACCCAGTTTCTAGGAGAAACCGGGTTTTTTAGACATTAATTATTGAGAAAAAAACTATCAAAAAATATAGTTAATTCTCTTTTTTAGGAACCACAACATACTCAGATGAAATCTGTTCAACCTTGCCTAATTTTACCAACGCCTGATAAAAAATGGCTGCAACTTCGGCACGAGTAGCAGATTGATTTGGATTTAAAGTTGTCACATCTGGATGACTAACTACTAATCCAGCAGCAGTTGCAGCAGCTATTTTTTCTTCAGCCCAATTAGGTATTTCTTCGTTGTCTTTGTAAATACTTAAAACCTGATTTGGATTATCAGGAACTTCTAGTTCTAAACCACTAGCTAAAGAAATTAATACCTGTAATCTTGATACCTTTTGTTCTGGGCGAAAAACATTTCCTGGATAGCCACTTAAAAAACCAGATTTAGTTGCTGTTTGAATTTCAGTTTCAGCCGTTGAATTTGCTTCTACATCTTCATAATTAACAGACTTTTTGGTTGATTTTTCCTCAAATACTTTAGGAATTTGACTGGCAAATTCAGCTCGCGTTATCGGTTTATTTGGCTCGAATTTATCATTATCAATCTCATTAATAAGATTACGTTCTCCTAAAGATTGAATGAAATTACTTGCCCAAAAACTATCAGGAACATCTGAAAATTTAATCGTGTTAGTAGGAGATGTTTCAGGGGAAGGTACTGCCTCCACTACCGGAACTTC
>JBFRWR010000395.1:0-10137 GCA_051439685.1 Trichodesmium sp. | reverse complement strand
ACTTACCATAGAAGAGTAATTATGACACAAGGAAAAGGTTTTGGCTTCGGCTTAGGTAAAATGAAAGAACTAACTGAAGCTTTTAAAAAAGCTCAACAGGTTCAAGAAGGAGCTAAACAACTTCAAGAAGAGCTAGATCAATTAGAAGTTGAAGGTGTAGCAGGTGGTGGCTTGGTTAAGGTTTTTTTAAGTGGTAACCAAGAACCACGTCGAGTAGAAATTTCACCGGATGCACTAGGGGAAGGAGCAGAGGTAATTTCTGAATTGGTAACTGCAGCAATGCTAGATGCTTATAGTAAGTCTACAGCTACTATGCGCGAACGTATGGAAGAATTGACTGGTGGTTTAAATCTACCTGGGCTATAGTTTAAATGGTAATATGGCTAGGAAAGGTTTGAAGTTAAATAACTACAAAATATTGTAGGGTGAATAGCTTAACTTTATCCTAGTCTTTTGCAGACATTATTTATAGCAATTCTGAAAAAGCATGAAGTAGAAAATTCCTTTGTTTTCGGGAATAGGGAACAAGGAATGAATCGAAATTATGTATTTTCCAACCTTAGCTCAGTATTCTAAAATTTTGTTTTATTTTCTTTAATTTAAAATATTTTATGTCTTATAAATTATTATTTGTTTGTCTGGGTAATATTTGCCGTTCTCCCTCGGCAGAAAATATTATGAATCATTTAATCGAAAAAGCTAATTTGAAGGATAGTATAGTTTGTGATTCTGCGGGTACTGGAGGTTATCATATAGGGAGTTCTCCTGATTCGAGAATGACTTATGCTGCTAAACTCAGAGGTATTAATTTGAAAGGTTCAGCTAGGAAATTTCAAGTAGAAGATTTTGATGATTTTGACTTAATTTTAACAATGGATCGGGAAAATTATCGGGATGTACTGCGTTTAGATGCTGCTGATAAATATGCTGATAAAGTTAAATTAATGTGTGATTTTTGTAGGTATTTTGATGTTAAGGAAGTACCCGATCCTTACTATGGTGGTTCAGATGGATTTGACCATGTGATTGAGATACTTTTAGATGCTTGTGAAGGACTATTAAATGAGCTGATTAGTAACAATAAAATAGTAGTTTAGCGATCGCTGAATTTAAGATTATTTATCTGAAAAATTATTAATTAGGGGTTGCTGAATAATAAATGATGTATCTATCATCAGTTTAAGTAGGGCTTGCTGATTAAATATCAAAGCAATGATAGATATTGATTTCAGCCTTTTTGGGTCTAAAAAAACTGCGCTTGTTTCGGTCTATAGAGCTGCAAAAAGCTACTATTTGAGGATGATTATGCCAGAAAAATATTGGGACAATTTTTACGACTACTTCCTCTATAATTTCCATTTCTCCTGTTTCCTGTCTCCTGTCTCCTGTCTCCTGTCTCCTGTCTCCTAGCCCTACCAAAATACTTTATTCAGCAAACCCTAAGTAGTGCTAGACAGGGAATAAAGTACCAAAAGATACTAACTAAATTAATGTTCACTCCTTGGGATTTTTATTCGCCTAACTGGGAAAAATGCAGAAAATTTAATACCTCCAACTATTCCCTATTCCCTCGAATTAAAATTAATTACCCAAGTAATTTTCCATAGTAAAACGCACTAATTCAGCTCGGTTATTTGTATCAGTTTTTCTGAACAAACTACTGACATATTTTTCAATAGTTCTAGGACTTAAATGTAGATTATCTCCAATTTGAATATTAGAAAGACCATTAATTAAAAGACTCAAAACTTGCTGTTCTCTTTCAGTCAAATTAATTTGAGAATTAGTGATAACTGACTGAGATACTGCTTCTGAATAATGTATTTTTGATAGCTTTTCTGTATCAAGAGATTTGCTATTGTTAGGTACAGAATTAAATATTGGTGAAGCTTGGGCAATTAGAGCATATCGGTCTAATAAAGAACGAACTACTGCCCCTAATTCTTCTAATTCAAAAGGCTTTGGTAGATAAATATCACATCCTAATTGATAACCTTTGACTTTTTCTTCTGTACTGGTATGAGCGGTGAGAAAAATGACAGGTAATAGACGAAAAATTGGACGAGAACGAATCAATCGTACCAGTTCATAACCGCCCATTTCTGGCATAGCAATATCAGTAATAATTATATGAGGCTGAAATTTATCAAGTAACTCTAAAGCTTGTTGACCATTTTCAGCTTTGACTACTGAGTAACCAGATATTTCTAGGTAATCACTAACACATAAGCGAGTTCCTAAATCATCATCAACAACAAGAATTGTTAAGGGCATAATTGCACAAGAATAATGGATAAAATAATTTAATATTAGGATTAGGAAAATAACTAAAGCATTAATTATCATATTTTTGCTTTAGGTATTGCTAAATCTTACTCCTCATGTTAGCCCTAATGTTCTAGTTCAAACTATCACATTGACATAGCTTTTTTTGATTTTGACAAGGTATCTTATTTATTACCTAGATTGGTTTAAATAGGAATAAATTTGTATTTATTAACTGGGAAATACAAAGGGATATATAGAAGCTATTTGGTATCTTTGTCAAGATGTGGGTTTTTGTCGTAGGAGTCAGAAGTCAGAGAATATAGAATAGGAGAAAAAAGTAGAAAAATACCCCCATATTTCCATATCCCTATCTTTTAAGTAAATAAATAGACCCCAAAGAGGTTCTATAGGACTTCCCCTTGTCCGTGAAGTACACAGCTAACAAGTAAGATGCTTGTAGCACAGGCATCTTGCCTGTTAAACTTCTAGACCATTAGTCTGAAATATGCTCCTCTATTCTGTCCTAATTATAACTTATAGCTAAACTAGCTGGTTCTCCAAGATTTCCATGAAGAACAATACCTCGGTTATTGGCGGCCAAATGTCGCAAAATCTTGTAAATTATTTCTATTTTGTCAGTAGCATTAGCTTTGACAGCTATTTCTTCTAAAGACAAGGGAGACCCCTCTTGCTGAAGAATATTTAGTACCTGGTTTTGTAATTCTAGGACTGTTGCTGCAGCTTTTTTACCTGCTTCAACTCCTGGTTGGTGATAGGCATTAATATTAACTAGAGAGCCATAATAACCAACGGCCCGCTCGTAAAGGGCGATTAATGCTCCTACATTGTAAGGATTAACTTGAGGTATTGTAACTGTAATAGAATCTCGCTGATTTTCATAGAGAGCTTGTCTAGTACCTTGGATAAAACCAGATAAGTAGTCTCCAGATGTCACCCCTGGTTCGACTTCTGGAGAATTACCTTGACGATCTTCTAGAACTTCGATAAAGGTAGCAAAGAAATTAGGTACTCCATCCCGTAGTTGTTGGACGTAAGCGTGTTGGTCTGTAGAACCTTTGTTTCCGTAGACGGCAATACCTTGATTAACTATATTACCATCTAGGTCTTTTTCTTTACCTAAAGACTCCATAACTAATTGCTGGAGGTAACGACTGAATAGTGATAGACTGTCTTTGTAGGGGAGAACTACCATATCTTTTTCCCCACGTCCATTACCTACTGCATACCAACTTAAAGCTAATAATGCAGAGGGATTCTTTTTAATATCCTGTTGACGAGTGGCTATATCCATTTCTTTTGCGCCATTCAACATAGCACGAATATCAATTCCTTGCAATGCTGCGGGTAACAAACCAACGGAAGATAATTCAGAAGTACGTCCACCTACCCAGTCAGCCATGGGGATCAAGTCGAGCCATCCTTCAGATTTGGCAATTTTACCTAGTTTACTATCCGCAGTAGTAGTAGCAACAGCTTGACGGGCAAAGTCTAGGTTGTGAGTGGCAAAGGCAGCTTTAATTTCCATCATACCGTTGCGAGGTTCTGGAGTCCCTCCTGATTTGGAAATGACTATGACTAGGGTACTGTTGAGGCGATCGCCTAGTTTGTGTATTACCCGATCTATACCTGCTGGGTCTGTGTTGTCTATAAAATTTATTTGCATTGGTGGGTCATCAAGACCAAGAGCATCCGCGACGAATTGAGGCCCTAAAGCTGAACCACCAATACCAATGGACAAAATATCTGTAAATTTAGGAGCATTAGGAGGTTTGATTTCTCCGCTATGGACTTTTTTAGCAAAAGCTTCAATTTGTTCAATGGTTTGGACAATTTCCTGTTTGATTTCTGGAGACGGGGCAATATCAGCATCTCTCAGCCAGTAATGGCCAACCATGCGATTTTCATCTGGGTTAGCGATCGCACCTTTTTCTAATGCTTCCATATCTTGGAAGGCTTTAGCAAATTTAGGCTTCATTGTTTCGAGAAAGGAGTCATCAAATTTAATGCGACTGATGTCAACATAAAATTCTAATCCTGGGTGATAGTAAAGCCAGTCAATATAGTTTTGCCAGAGTAATTTTGAGTCCATAAAAAATTTACTTTATTTGTATTGTTTAATGGTCTGCCACCTGTTAGTTTAGAAGACTAAATTTCTGGCTTTGGTAAAATACGGATAAATTTAACAATTTGGCCTGTTACTTCGATACCAATTAGATAGTTGTCCACAGTAAATCTGTAGAAAATAGCACTTGTTTCAAGTTGTCTTAATTCGGGTAATTCTTGTAAGTAATTTATTTGACTGAACTTGATAAAAACAAAGTTATATACTTGTTGATAGGCAACAGGTTCTAAGGTTTTCATGTCTTCGATAAAAGACCGAGCATAACGTACTTCTAGACTCACAATAATATTATTTTTTTTATATACTTTATTCTAGGTTAATCCAACTTAGAGGGAAGAGAGAATAGTGAATAGGGAATAGGCAGAAAGTATCAATTATTTCTGGATAAGATTGGATATTTATAATCAAATGTGTAATTGTGTAATTAATTTTGCATAAGCACTTATTTGCAGTCAACTATAGCAATCCTATTTTATTCCTGTCAAAAATATTAATGCTTTTTCGGGAACACTTAACTGGGAACTGGGAACAGATAAGAGTTTCAGTTTTGTTATCTACTTTTTGATTGCTCACAACCTATTTAGGATTGCTATATCAGTATTTTTTTTCCATGCAACTTCAGATTAATTTGGGATTAAATGTAAGTATTTATCCATCATATTATAGATACATTTTTAAGTTTTATTTTTTTGAAGTTTAACTATCTTCTTGATCGAAGAACAATATTTGGATAGCTTCTTCTTTAGTGAAAATATCTCCTGGTTTATGACTTGTTTTAGATTCTTGAATAGCTTTTAACATTGAGTTATCATAATGAACTGTTTGTAAATATTCCCAAGCTTTTTCTAGTTCTAGTTCTGACATTTTTTCAATTAAAGAATACATCTTGATTTTAAGAAACCCAAAACTTTTTGACTTTACCATATATTTTTCCTAAATTTATCTGATTATATAGCAATTCCCAAGAAGCGTGAGGTACAAAATTCCTTGGTTTTAGGGAGTAGGGAGTAGGGAGTAGGGAGTAGGGAAGATGAGGAAATAGGGAGTAGGGTAAGAGAAAAACAACTGTACCTCAGAAAGAGTGAGAAACGCTATATTTTACTAATAAATTAAACTTTTTCTAGTAGCGTGTCTAGCTTGAAAATGTGGATAAACAACGAATCAATGAAGACCTCTCCCTCGACCCCTCTCCTTGTCGGAGAGCGGGGAAATATTCTCCCCCTTGGGGGTTGGGGGGTTAGGTTTTTTACCCACAATTTTAGTCTAGACTTGCTACTAAATTGAATTAGCTTTAATTAGTAAAGTTTCGTCGAAAGCGTGGGTCGAAATGATGTTTTTTCTTTTGATTACAGTTACGACAGAGAGTTTGTAAATTACTAATATCGTTACTACCACCTCTAGCTAGGGGGATAATATGGTCTATAGTAAGTTCTGTTTCTGTAGCAGTTTTACCACAGCTTTGACAATTGTAATGGTCTCGCTCAAATACATATTTTCTAACTGCTAAAGGAATTTTTACCCGTGGTGTTTTATTCATAATTTGTTAGATTTTTAATATCTTTAAATTAGGTTAATTTAAAACTACTATACTATGGCAATCCGCGCTTATGTTGTAATAAATGAAAAAGTAAATAAAAAAACTGAAACTCCTATCTGTTACCTGTTGCCTAAAAAGCAGTAAGATTTTTGACAGGAATAAAATAGAATTGCTGTATATAAGTGCTGATGAAAAATTAATTAGACATTTGATTATAAATATCCAATCTTATCCAGAAATTATCAATTATATCAAATCCGCTTAATTCGGTATAAAAAAAATCTCATATTCAGCTAATTTGCAAATCTTTCTAAATTCTTTTTCCTCCTAACTCCTGACTCCTAGATTAACTATCTAATTACACCGATGCTACCGGATTTGATATTATTTTTCCCTATTCCCTCTATCAACTAGGAACTTCCTAAAACCAGGACTACTTAGCATTATTTATAAAATATTTATCCCAGTAAATCACAAAAAAAATGTTGTTTAATATGACGTTCCATTAAATACTTTAATCAAATGATTATCTAAATTTGTAGATATAGCAATTAGGAATCAGATGTGAGAATTGAGATATTCCTTAAAAGTATGGAAGATACGATTGATCATACTGAGAAAATACATTTTTTTCTTATTTTCTGTTCCCAGTTAAGCGTTCCCTGTTCCCTAAAACTTTCCCATATCTCACAATTCAAATCATATTGCTATACATTGTATGCAACGTACCTAGATAGCTATTAATTAATATTACTTGATATAAATTAAAAAAAATCTCAGTTTTTCCCAAGTATCTAAAATAGAATTGAAAAAAATCATCCCGGAACAGATAAAATAATCATGTAAACTCAAAAATTAATTACTATGTCTTCCGAAATAAATTCTACACCAGGAGTAACTACTGGAGCGGATGCAGTTGATGAGGCGATCGCTAAAGGAATAGATTTAGATGGCTCTCCTATTCCATCAGCAAAACTCGACCTTTATCAAAATGTCATGGCGTTAGAAGGTCAACGTCAAAGGAGCGGGGTTAGTAATACAATGCGGTCTCGTATTGTGCGTATTGGAGCAAAGCATATTTCTCAAGATGAGTTAAATAATATGTTGAAAAATGCAGATTTTGCTGAATTGAAGGAAAAAGAAATTGCTTTTTATTATGGTGGGAAATAGTTAGGGTAGGGGTTTGGTTTTAAAACCCAAAACTATTTGTTTGTAGTTGTGCTTTAGCACCACAAATCAAGTAGCACTAAAGTGCAACTACTAACTAGGAAAAAATATCCTACATAAATCAATTTTTCCTCATAAGTTTCTACTGATTTTCCTGATTAAATTTTTGCCGTAAGTCATCAAGTGGAGATACTTCAGTTTCCAGATATTGTAAATTATTTTTGTTAGAAATTTCCTCTATTTCTTCTGACTCTACATAAAATTCTATAGTTAATTTTACTCTGATTTTTGCTTTTTTCCATTCCTGGGAACCCAAGTTAAGAATTTCACAATCTATACCATTTTCAAACCATCTACTATAGGGTTGATTCATACCAGGTGGTGTTAAAATTGTATCAGGTATTCTAATACCCTTTCCCCTCAGTTCGTTACTTAGTGTGTATCCTAAACTATTGCTAAATGATTGATTTAATCCTTCTGTTAAAACACCTATTTTATAAGTAGAATTGCCAAAAGAAATCACATCATTATCATTACAGTTTTTTGGCTCAAATTTTTCTTCCATTTTAGTCTCCTATTTGTGAGTTTCTATTACTGATTAAACTTCTTAAGTAAGTCATCAAGTAAAGTCTTGGTTTGTAGTTGTGCTTTAGCACCATAAATCTAGTATTACTAAAGTAAAATTACGAATTAGGAACGAAAATTTATTAAAAACATCAATTTCTCCCCAGAAAGTTTCTACTGTTTTTCCTGATTAAATTTTTGCCGTAAGTCATCAAGTGGAGATACTTCATTTTCCATATCTTCTGAATTATTATCCTCAGAATTTTCTGCCTCATTTTCTTCTATTTCTTCTTGAGGTTCATCAGGGCAAAATTCTACATTAATTTTGATTCTAATTTTCCCCTTTTCCCAATCTTTGGCACCAAACTTTAATACTTCACCTTGACATCCTTCACTAAATAGCTTAATTTTATATTCCCTGTAATTTTTAAAAGAATAGATTAAGTAATGTGCAATTTGTTTTTCTACTTCTTGACTCTGGAATGTTAATGGCAAATAAAATATTTCTTGTTCATTTCTAAAATCTTGACTAAAAGAGGCAACTTCGCCTGGTTTTAATGCTTCAAATCTAGGTTCCATATCAGTTTCCATTTCTTCATTGTTATCTAAATTTTCTTGATTCATATTTAACTACTATCATTTTTGGCGTAATAAGAAATATATAGGGCAATAAAATATCCTGCATAAATCAATTTTCCTATAGAAAGTTTCTACTGTTTTTCCTGATTAAATTTTTGCCGTAAGTCATCAAGTGGAGATACTTCATTTTCCAGAACTTCTGAATTATTATTGCCAGAATTTTCTGCTTCATTTTCTTCTATTTCTTCTTGAGGTTCATCAGGGCAAAATTCTACAGTAACTTTTACTTTAATTTTCCCTGACTGCCATTCTTTAGAACCATATTTGAGAACTTGACAATCTACACCTTTCTCAAATATTTGTTCTTTTATTTCATTAGGAACTCTTAAATTATATTTCATCGTAGCTGCAAACTGACTTGCGCTAAGAAATAAAATTTCAAAATAAGAACTTAACTTTAATTGTTCTGCTACAGGGCTAAATTCAATCTTTATAACCTCATCAGTTTCTAATGGTTCATACTGATTTTCCATCTTCACTTGTTCCTTCTTATTTTTGACTCAATAACAAATATATATCTGGAAAAAATATCCTACATAAATTAATTTCTCCCCAGAAAGTTTCTACTGCTTTTCCTGATTAAACTTTTGCCGTAAGTCATCAAGTGGGGATACTTCAGTTTCCATATTTTCTAAATTATTATCCCCAGAATTTTCTGCTTCATTTTCTGACTGACTTGATTCATTTTCTTCTATGTCTTCTTCAGGTTCATCAGGGTAAAATTTAACATTAAGTTCGACCTTAATTTTCCCTTTTTGCCAACCTTTAGTACCTGGTTTTAGAATTTCACACTCTAAACCATCATAATCATCATAAAGTAGTTTATTTTTTATTTCCCTTTCCCGAATATCTACTGTTCTAAGAATTGCATTTATTAACTGGGAAGTCGTCATATATAAAGATTGAAAACTATTTCCCTTTAAGTATAAATTTTGGTATGTTTTTTCATCAAGTTCAACAATTTCGTCCCAATTCAATACAACAAACTCTTGATTATCTGAATTTTCTGCCATTTTAAATTCCTCCATTTCCAATAAAGTATTTAGCGAGTAACTGTAGGATGCCTCAAAAAAAACATCCTACACTTTTCTAATATCAAAAAATTACCGAAAATTTCAGGTATAAAGCCTCTAGGTTTTCAATTATCCATTATCCATTAATGAACTAAATATTCAAATTTATCTGCCGACGTAAATCATCAAGAGGCGATACTTCATCACTCTCCAATAATTTCTCATCCTCACCACTTACCACTTCCAAATTTTCCTCACTTTTGCCAAAATTAAACCCAGAAATAATTGGCAACTGCCCTTCATTCAATAACATTAACTGGAGACAACTATTAATATAAGAAACTGCCTGATTATATGCCTTAATCTTTTCCTCAACCTCTGTTTGTAAACGCAAATTTCTTTGAATTTTCTCCTCAGCTTCCGTCTCCAAACTTTGCTCTAAATATTCCCGCGCTTGATTATATTGCTGCATAATATCTTCCCCTTGTTTTTCAGCCATCGGTAATAAATTAGTCTTCAAAGTTTGATTCACAGTTTGTCGAAAAGTTTGCCGAATAGTCTTAGAAACTTTTGGCTCAAAATCTAACTTCAACAATTGTCTAATTGCCGGTTCCGCTTCAACCATACTGCTACAGTCAAAACTTTGAGAAGTCTGTAATAAAGTCTGCCGAAACTGATAGATAGAAAAAGTGCCTTCCGCCTCAACACGCGGACTTACTCGCACAAAGCGGTCACATTCTATTCGCGCCGCACTTATTAATGCCGTACTAACTGTTTTTTCTACTTCCTTTAAATGTTTTTCAATT
>JBFRWR010000394.1:0-7005 GCA_051439685.1 Trichodesmium sp. | reverse complement strand
GTTTAGATATTTTACAGACAATGGCAGGTATGAATGGAATTGTTATACCAGGGGAAGCTAAAGGTAAATTATCTATATTAATGAATTTTGGTTTTCAGCTCCAATCTTGGAAAGATATGACTTATCTACCGGAATTTTTGGGAAGTAAAATTTTCTCAATTTTGGGTTTAATAGGTTTAACTTTTTCTGTAAGTTTCCTACCTAATACTCAGGAAATTTTGGCAAAATTAAAACCTACTTGGTGGTGGGCAGTTTGGATTGGTGTTTTGACAAGTGTAGCTTTATTATCTCTGAATCGTGTGTCTGAGTTTCTTTATTTCCAATTTTAGTTTTTTTAGCAAAAAATATGAGTACCAATAATCAACTTAGTTCTACTTACTCTCAAGCTTCATCTCCCCAAAAATCAGAAAAAATTGTGGGAAATAGAAAAAAATATCGCAGATTTAATTGGCTATTTTTACTGTCAGTATTTCTGCCTGTAGTTACTGTAGGAGTATTCAATATTGTTGTCGATCCTTAATGATGTATTTAATACACCCAATTTCTTGGGAATAAATCATTCAAAACCTCGGAAAGATAATAGCGATCGCCTATTTAAAGCAACTGATATTATTCGCATTAAACCCGTGACGATTTTAATCGGCTCATCTAGAACAAAACGCGCTCTAGACCCAAATCATCCCGCTTTAGAAAATGAGCAGCCAGCTTATAATTTAGCACTCAATAGTATTAATTCTTATGAAGTACGACGCTATTTAGAACACGCAATAGCTAATCAAAAACAATTAGGCTTAGTTATTGTTGGCTTGGATTTTTTTATGTTTCGTAAATCTAACACTAATGAAGTAAATTTTTCTGAACAAAGATTAGAAAAACAGCATATTTCCTTAAAAGATTTGATAGATGTAACATTCTCTCTAGATGTATTATTAGCCAGTAAAGAAACAATAATTGATAGTAAAAAAACTCTCCCCGCTCAACTGCGCTATGGAGACTACAATGGATTTATGCCTAAGCTAAATCTAGATAGAAATGAAATTGAGTCAAGATTTAAAAAATATATAAATGTTTACTATAAATCTTACACAGAGCAGTATCAACTATCTAATCAATACTTAGATGAACTAAAAACAATAGTAGATTTATGCCAATAAAATCAAATTAAGCTAATGTTATTTATCTCTCCTGCCCATGCAACTCAGTGGGAAGCAATTAGAAGCTCAGGCAAATGGTCAATTTTTGAAGAATGGAAACGTAAAATTGTCAAAGTAACCCCTGTATTTGATTTTTCTGGATATAACAGTATCACAACGGAAACTATTCATAATCAGATGGAAAATTACACAGATAATTCTTATTATACTCCTAAAGTAGGGAATTTAATTTTGAACAGACTCCTGTCTTACAAAGAAGAAGAATTTCCAGAGGATTTTGGAATTTTAATTAATCCAGAAAATCTTGAATCTCATTTAGCAAAAATTCGTCAAGATCGAGAAATTTGGGCAAAAAATAATCCTGATGAAGTGAAGTTGGTACAAGAAATTAAACAAAAATATGATGCCTCACTAACAGAAAAAATTAGATAAGTAATAAGACGTAAAAAAATCTAAATATATAACCAAAAGTACATTTAGTCTAAAACCTTTTTACTTCTGCCTGGTCATCATCATAATTTTGAACGCCTACCGACTGAAAAACTATATTTATATTAGCTAAAATACATTTTTATTTGGAGATAAATTATGAGTATTAATAATCAACTTAGTTCTACTTACTCTCAAACTTCATCTACCCAAAAATCAGAAAAAATTGTGGGAAAGAGAAAAAAATATCGCCGATATAATTGGATATTTTTACTGTCAGCATTTCTCCCTATAGTAGGTGTAGGAGTATTCAATATTCTTGTCGATCCTTATGATGTGTTTAATACTCCCAACTTCTTAGGAATAAATCATTCAAAACCACGGAAAGATAATAGCGATCGCCTGTTTAAGGCAAATGATATTATTCGTATTAAACCTATAACAATTTTGATTGGTTCATCCAGAACAAAACAAGGTTTAGATCCAAATCATCCAGGATTAGAAAATGAGCAAACTGCTTATAATTTATCTTTGAATGGTCTGAATATTTATGAATTACGACGTTACATAGAACACGCGATCGCCAACCAGAAAGAATTAGATTTTATTATTCTGGGGTTAGATTTTTTCATGTTCAACACATTCTTAGAAAATCAACCAAGCTTTTCCGAAAATAGATTAGAAAAACAGCATATTTCCTTAGCAGATTTTCTCAATGTTACCTTTTCTTCAGATGCGCTTTTAGCAAGTAAAGAAACTATAGTAGATAGTCAAAAAAATCCCCCAGATAATATTGGTTATGGAGAAAATGGATTTATGCCATATCGAAATCCTGACCCAGAAAAAACTCAGTGGAGATTTAGAAATAGTATCAATGTTTATTATGGATTTCATGCTAAATATCAATTACCTAGTGAGTTAACTGAATTGAAAAAAATTGTAGATTTGTGTCAACAAAATAAAATCAAATTAATCTCATTTATCTCTCCTTCTCATGCTACTCAGTGGGAAGCAATTCGAGCAACAGGTGAATGGTCAACTTTTGAAAAATGGAAACGTGAAGTTGTAGAAATTACTCCTGTATTTGATTTTTCTGGATACAACAGTATTACATCTGAACCTATCTATAATGAAATGGAAAATTATACAGATAATTCTCATTACACTCCTAAAATAGGGAATTTAATTTTGAACCGAATTCTTAATTATAAACAGGAAGATGTTCCAGAAGATTTTGGGATTTTAATTAATCCAGAAAATATTGAATCTCATTTAGAAAAAATTCGTCAAGACCGAGAAAATTGGGCGAAAAATAATCCTGACGAAGCAGAATTGGTAAAAGAAATAAAACAAAAATATGATGAAAAACTGGTAGAAAAAACAAAATAAAAATTAGGCGTTGCTGATGGGTGGGTATGATTTATATTTTTTAGTAATTGCTGAATTATTGAATAACAAATATTTTGGATTGTTCAATTGTTATTTCATACCTTGATTCAGATTATATTTAAGAGATTAAATTGACGAAAATATACTCTGATTTGGAGCGAAATATGAATATTAAGAATCAACTTATTTCTACTGCTTCTCAAGCTTCATCTCCTCGAAAATTAGAAAAAATTGTGGTAAGTAAGAGAAAATATCGCAGATTTAATTCGATATTTTTACTGTCAGTATTTCTCTCTATAGTTACTGTAGGAGCATTTAATGTTATTATCGATCCTTATGATGTGTTCAATACACCCAATTTTTTAGGAATAAATCATTCAAAACCGCGTAAAGATAATAACGATCGCCTCTTCAAGGCAACTGATATTATTAGGATTAAACCTGTTACTGTTTTGATGGGTTCATCTAAAACGAAACAAGGTTTAGATACTAATTATCCTGCTTTAAAAAATGAGCAACCTGCTTATAATTTAGGACTAAATGCTATAACTGCTTATGAATTACGACGTTATTTAGAACATAGTATTGTTAACCAACAAGAATTAAGTTTGGCTATTATTGGCTTAGATTTTTTGATGTTTAATTCATTTACTAAGCCTCGAGGAAGCTTTGCTGAATACAGGTTAAAAAAACAGTATATTTCCCCGAAAGATATAATTAATGTAGCCTTGTCTCTGAATGCAGTTTCAGCTAGTAAAAAGACTATAATTGATAGTAATAAAACTTCCCTAGATGATATTCCTTATGAAGCAAATGGATTTATGCCAGTTCTAAATCCTGACCCACATCAAACTAAGGATAAGTTTCGATATGCTATCAATAATTATTTTAATTCTCATGCTAAGTATAAATTATCTACTCCATTAACTGAATTAAAAAAAATAGTAGATTTATGTCATCAAAATCAAATTAAGTTAATTGTTTTTATTTCTCCATCTCATGCGACTCAGTGGGAAGCAATTAGAGCAACAGGTGAGTGGTCAACTTTTGAAGAATGGAAACGTGAAGTTGTAAAAATTACTCCTGTGTTTGATTTTTCTGGATATAACAGTATCGCATCTGAACCTATCCATAGTTTTATGGAAAACTATAGAGATAATTTTCATTACACTAAAAAAGTTGGGGATTTAGTTTTGAATCGAATTTTATCTTACAAAGAGGAAGAAGTTCCAGCAGGTTTTGGAATTTTAATTAATTCAGAAAATGTTGAATCTCATTTAGCAAAAATTCGTCAAGACCGAGAAGTTTGGGCTAAAAATAATCCTGATGAAGTGCAGTTTGTCAAAGAAATTAAACAAAACTATCATCAAAGAAAAGCTGGTAGAAAAAAATAAATATAAGTTTGATTCATACTAGCTTTTCTGGTTGGCTTACCTATATTTAAAAATATAGATATATTTTTACTATAATTTCTTATCTAAGTAGAAGCCAAACAATATAAATTCTAAATTATAGAAGTCCTAAATTAGGTTGTGACAAATAAAAAAGTAGATAAAAAAACTGAAACTTCCGCTTGTTTCCTGTTCCCCCTTTCCTGTTCCCTAAAAGCGGTAATATTTTTATACACAAATAAAATAGGATTGCTATATATAATATCAATTTTATGTGAGGCAACATAGAATTATTGATTTACTAAGCTCTCATTCTTTATATATAGTCTACTCTGACCAAACTTTTATGCTTTCAGGAGAAGAGAAAGTAAGACTTTCTATAGTAATTCCTTTTTATAACGAGGAGCCAAATATTGATTATTTGTTTGAACGGCTAATATCAGTCCTAAAGCTTTTAGAAATGACTTATGAAATAGTCTGTATTAATGATGGTAGTAAGGATAATACTCTCAAGTTGTTAGTAGATTATCATAAATGTAATCCTTCAATTAAAGTAGTAAATTTTTCCCGTAACTTTGGTAAAGAAATTGCTCTAACGGCAGGTATTGATTATACGGTAGGGGATGCAGTTATACTAATAGATGCTGATCTACAAGACCCACCAGAATTAATTGGAGAATTAATAGCTAAGTGGCGAGAGGGATATGATGTGGTTTACGCAACTAGGCGATCGCGACAAGGGGAGAGTTGGGTCAAAAAATTTACAGCTCAAAATTTCTATCGGATAATTCAATATCTAACCCCTGTAGAAATTCCACTCGATACTGGTGACTTTAGGTTAATGGATCGAAAAGTTGTAGAAGCTCTCAAACAATTGCCAGAAACTAACCGTTTTATGAAGGGTTTATTTTCATGGGTAGGTTATCAACAGACTTCTATATTATATGACCGAGACCCCCGTTTCCAAGGTGAAACAAAATGGAATTATTGGCAACTTTGGAATTTAGCAGTTGCAGGTATTACTGCTTTTAGTTCAATACCTCTGAAAATTTGGAGTTATATTGGTATATCAATTTCTTTAATTTCATTTATTTATGCTAGCTTTTTAGTAATTCGGACTTTGATATTTGGAATTGATGTTCCTGGTTATGCTTCATTAATAGTAGCTATTTTATTTTTGGGTGGAATACAGTTATTATCTTTAGGAATTTTGGGTGAATATTTAGGTCGTGTTCACGATGAGGTGAAGAGAAGACCTCTCTATTTAGTTAGAGATAGTTATGGATTTAAAAATGATATTACCAGGAGTGAATAGTTTGAAAATTTTTGTGATTAAAGAAAGAAGAATAAAGGTATACGTTGGAGTAGAGATTTAATGTTCAATTTTAAATATACTTATCTTTGTTTTGTAGTCTATTTTTGTGAAAAACACTATAAATTATTGGTTTGCTAGAGAAAAAATATCATATTAAAATCAAATCAGGCGCTCGCCAGTTTTACCCTCTATCTCAAATCTAAGAACTAAGACGTTGCAGTTTCATTCATAACCAATCTGGATCGAAAGAGGCGCTCGCCACTTTAGCTATTTCTCTAATAAATTTGGCGTTGCTGAATCAAGGTATGAAAAGAAAAATTGAACAATTTCAAATATTTGTTATTCAATAGTTTAGCAATTACCAAAAAATATAAATCATACCCACGGATCAGCAAGGCTATAAATTTTTTCTGCTTTTTTAAGGGAAAAATAAATCAAAAAACCTCAGCTCCTTCAAACTGTTTAACTTTCTGAAGATTAGCAGATTCTCCACAAGTTCGAGGTGTAGGAAATATTTTTTCAGGGTTAGCTAACCCTTTAGGATTAAAGACACTTTTTACCCATTGCATCGTATCTAAATCTGTCTGATTAAACATCAAAGACATATAACATTTCTTATCCGAACCGATGCCATGTTCTCCAGACAAACTACCGCCAACTTCAACACAAAGTTTGAGAATTTCACCCCCTATTTCTTCCACTTTTTCCAAATCTCCCTCCACAGAATCATCATATAAAACTAAAGGATGAAGATTACCATCTCCAGCATGAAAAACATTGGCAATCCGATAACCATATTTCTTACTTATTGCCTCAATTTCTCCCAAAACATAAGCCATTTTTGTCCGAGGAATTACCCCATCCTGCACATAATAATTTTTACTAATATTACCCGCAGCAGCAAAAGCAGCTTTTCGCCCTTTCCATAATTTCATCCGCTTTTCTAGATCATTAGCAGTCGTAATTTCTATAGCTCCGTTACGTTCACATATTTCTTGAATCCGCTGTTTATTTACATCAACTTCTACCTGTAAGCCATCAATTTCTACTAACAAAATAGCAGCAGCATTTCGAGGATATAAACCAGTTTTTGCAACATCTTCCACAGCATTAATACTGAAATTATCCATGATTTCCATCCCCCCAGGAATTATGCCTGAGCTGATAATATCTGACACGGTTTGTCCGGTTGCTTCAATACTAGGAAATCCCGCTAAAAGTACGCAGACTGATTCAGGAGATTTAAGAATTCTCAAAGTAATTTCTGTAGCTATTCCCAGGGTACCTTCCGAACCTACAAATAATCCTGTTAAGTCATAACCAGGCA
>JBFRWR010000393.1:0-11519 GCA_051439685.1 Trichodesmium sp. | reverse complement strand
GTCTAAACCTTTTTCACCAAAGCCTATGACATCTGCTTTAACTTTTCTTCCATCGGCTAAAGTTATTTGTACCACACCACCTTGGGATACAACATGAGCATTAGTTAATACCATTCCATCGGCAGAGATAATTGTACCGCTACCGTTTGTTTTCTCTGTATCTATGGAGACCACGGCTTGATTTGCTCGTTGATAAACACGAATATTGGTTTTTTCTTCTATACTAATAGCCAGTATTGATTCTGTTTGGTTTTTGTGCCGAATTTTTATGGTTTTATCTGGTCTTATTTGAGCATTAACGGCAGAAAAGTTAGTTAGATTTACACCTCTTCCTATTCCTAATACTAATATTCCTGATGTAGATTTTTGCAAAAGTTTGACATTCATTGTTGCTTGTAGAATCTAATTTAGATATACAATTTTTATTCAAGTTATATTTAACTTTGTTACTGCTATCAACTACTTATTAGTCTATCTTAGAAGAATTATTGGTAGTCCTGTATATGTAGTAGATATCTCCAGAAAATAAACTTCCCCTTTATTTAACAGGAGCTAGAGTTGTCAAAGTCAATTTCCTCAATCATTTGTCCTACATTTTTCCTAAAAACCTCTTGCGTGTTGCCTGTTGCTTATTGCCTCGAAAAGCAAAAAATCTATATCTTTTTCACGCCTATGTCTAGTTATATAGCTGCCACATTTGCTCTGGCAACACCTCATTATAATGATGAATAAAATACGCGCGTAGCACCTAAATGATTTTATAGTTTTTTATAACAAAGATAAAGATAAAGTTTTCCTGACGCTCCCTAGAAATTCTAGCCATTTAACGAAGTCATACCAAATTCCCAGGCATTAATGCTATACTTAGGTAAAACTTCAGCTATTAAGTAATTAATACAGGCTAAATCACCTTTTTGCTAATTTAAGGTAATTGAACGTTAATTACTCTTATTTTTACTTCTCTGTAGGGACGTTGCATGCAACGTCCCTACCCACTTCCCTACTTCCCCTGCTCAAGTAAATATAGAAAAGTTTTTGAGAAATGGCATCAGAAGTCAGAAGTAAACCCACCCCTAACCCCTCATCGGAGGGGAACAGGAAGTCAGATAGGGGAGCCGTATTCTTGGCGACGTATGTTTTTGTAACGGGGATTAGAGCAACGCTCCAAAAACATTTCGCCTTAAAACACCTTGCTCTAAACCCAATTATTTTGGTAAAACTTGACTGTAAATTATAGTATTTTTACCGCATTTGATACAGCCGTTTCCGAAGTTATGAGGTACACCCCGAAGCGCGTAAGATGCCCACACTGCAATATTTTCACCATTAACCTTGTACCTCATCAGCCCGAAATTTTTTGTAATAGTATAGCAATCCTCAGTACCCCATATAAATTCTCAAACCCTTGAAAATTCTACTATTCCCTATTCCCTATTCCCTAGGGCATAGCGCTATAATATATATCTTTAACTGAACTAATTAATCATATATATTCTTTAAACCGTGCTAAATCGCAATTTATTAGTTTCTTTATTAGTTACCCTAGGTTTGTGGGGTACTGCTATTAAACCTGTAATGGGACAAGCATTAGTTCCTCATATATTACAATTAGATTCAGCTCAACTAGAACAAACTGGTTTAAGCTTGGCCCAGGAAGCGTTACAGTTATCAAGATTTCAACAGTTTGAGTTAGCTTTATCTAGAGCTGAACTGGCCACAGAATTAGCCCCAAATAGTCAAGAAACTTGGGCACTTTTAGGTAGTCTTTATATTCAAGTAGAAGAGTTAGACGAAGGTATTGCTGCTCTAGAAACCGCTCAAGAACTAGATCCTAGTAATGCAGATATCCGGTTTGTTCTTGGTAGAGCTTATTTTCAAGTAGCTGATTATAACGAAGCTATCGATCACTTAAGAGCTGGTTTGAAGTTTAAACCAGAAAGTCCAGGAGCTTTATTTGATTTGGGTAATGCTTATTATAAGCGTGGTAAATATAAAAGAGCGATCGCTGAATATGAAAAGGCTTATGATTTAGAAAAAAATTTGTGGCCTGCAGTTAATAACATTGGTTTAGTCAAATATGAGATGGGAAAAGTAGATGAGGCACTAGAGAAATGGCGTGAAGCTATCTCTGTAGATAACAAAGCAGCGGAGCCACTTCTGGCGCTAGCAGTAGCTCTCTATGCTCAAGGTGATAAGAGACAAGCTCTGGCAATGGGAGAAGAAGCACTGCGACTGGATAGCCAATATGCAGAAATTGACTATCTTGACAAAAATTTGTGGGGCAAACGTTTACTTGAAGATGCAAAAAGGTTTATTGCAACTCCTCGTATTCAAGAAACTTTAGCTCAAATAGAAGATTTACCGCCTGCGAGTGAGGTTTCTCCCTGATGCAATAAATAAATTTAGTACAGTTGTCTAGCTCAACGATCAACAAAAGCGATCGCTCAAGCCAAAAAAACAGAGAAAATTATTGATTCAAGAATTTGACTAACTGCTCTAACTTTGACCAAGCTGCCCCACTTTCTAGAATGTCTTTAGCTTTAGCAATACCTTCTAGATGAGCTTCTAGTGGTACAACACCAGCTACCTGTAGTGCTAAAGAGCTGTTTAAAGCAACTACATCTGTTTGTGCAGAAATTCCTTTACCTTGGAGAACATTTTTGAGAATTTCTGCATTTTTTTCTACGTTACCACCTTGTAAAGCACTAATAGGAGCTAAATCTAAGTTTAAATCTTGGGGGTTAATTGTTGTTAGTCGGACTTTACCTTCAGATAAAATAGCTATATCTGTAATATCTCCTAAACCAGCTTCATCTAATTTTTCTCTACCGTGGAGAGCGATCGCCGACTTTACTCCCAAGATGCCTAGAGCTTGAGCTACAATTTCTACTAAACTGAACTTATAGACTCCGATAACTTGAGCTTGAGGACGCAGTGGATTAACCAACGGACCTAAAAGATTAAATACTGTTCTAACTTTTAAAGTTTTGCGCAATGGAACTACAGATTTCATTGCCGGGTGCCAACCTGGGGCAAAGAGAAAAGTAACTCCTACTTCAGATACAGCAGCAATTACTTCTTCCATAGGAGCATTTAAACGTATATTCAATGCTTCTAATACATCAGCAGAGCCAACTTTCCCAGAAGCAGAACGATTTCCATGTTTAGCTACTGGCACTCCCGCAGCAGCTACAACAAAAGCAACAGCAGTAGAAATATTGAATGTGGAAGCTCCATCTCCCCCTGTACCACAGGTGTCAATTATAGGATATTGGGAGTTAGTAATTAGAGCATTCTGGTCGTTATTTTCTTGAGAGAGAGAGAAAGATTGTAAGACTTTTGCCATACCAGCTAATTCTTCAGCAGATACAGTTTTAGCTTGTAAGGCAGCTAAAATTGCCCCTGACAAAACAGGTGGTATTTGTTCTTGTAGCCATCCTTGCATTAATTCTGATGCTTGGTCAGTTGATAAAGATTGGCCATCAAGTAATTGCTGCAACAATTTCGGCCATTCGGTAGGAGCGGGATTAGTCATTTCAAATTTATCTATAAATAGTTTTTCTAGGACTTAATAATTTTATGTTGCTTCCGTAGATAAATCTATAGCACTAGGGAATAGGGAACAGCAAACTGTTAAATAGTTCCAGGATTTCTAAATGTCCTAACCAATTAACTTAGTGCTATAGAGGATGATTTTGGTAATATACAAGTCTGAAAAAAACAGAAAAACCTATGGCACAGCATCGACAGATTAATTATTTTCTATTATCTGCAAATCTGTGACCTAATCTTTCTTACACCTAATAACTTATAACTGAAATTATAGCAACTGCCAAGGCGGTTAGGACAATTAGTGCGGGCATCTTGCTCGCGTCATAAATCATCATAATTACCCGATGTCCTAACTATAGTGGCGACTGCTATACCTCAAATATTTGTTAGTCTTGATAGATATAGTAATATCGAATTAGATGTGAAAATTTACTTTATTTTTTCTGTTATTACTGATATATGAACTGAAATATTCTTCTCAGGAAATAAGAAGAAATTATCTAAATTTTAAACTAGAAATGTTTTTTTGCTTTCTCTCTTGACTACTCTCCACTCCCTGAATTGAGAGTAATTGTATATTTTTTTATTTGGAAGTTCCTAAAATTCCATCCTTGATTATTTTTGGTAATTAATATGAGTTATAGGACTACGCCGAAACGGTTAGAACATTCCTAAATTCTAGAACCATTTAACAGTTTAACAGTCATGCTGTTCCCTATTCCCTATTCCCTATTCCCTATTCCCTAGTGCGTAGCACTATATTATTTCAGCTTTGCCGAACCAAAAGTAACATCAAACTTTTCACACCAAACCACAACATTTGGGAAATCTTGCCAATTTATTCCCTCTGGAATGTTATAAAATTGCTCTCCTGTAAAACTTTTTAAATCTCCTAAACGCACATAATTTTCTGCTGTATAACTTCCCGGACGATTCTCTTTATGTAAAAGTAATCTTACCGCCGGACCTTCAATAGCAGAAAAGTTTTCTGCTAACCGAACTTGAGTTTTACTTCCTACTTGAATAATTTCCGCTGTACCTTCCGTATCTTCCCCTGGAGTAATAGTTACAAATTCTCCAGAAGCTAAAACCTGATTTGTCTGAGCTAAAATCGGATAATTTGAGATAGAAGCAACAAGAATTTCTGGTGATAAAGTTTGAGATTTTGCATCAGGACAAGTTTGTTTTTGCCAATCACATTTATATAAATGTTTCTCTTGCCAACTGAGAGGAATTTCCAGTAAATCCCGACTACCTGTCATTCCTTGAGCTAAAAATACTATAATTGCTAAACAGTTTAAAGCAGTATGAATTTTCCGCCATTTATGAGTTCTATCTTTATATATTTCTGGAACAATAGCTAAAGAAATAATCATCAAAATAGCAGCTATTAAACCATAATAAAAATGAGAAACCGCCCACTCATAGTCGCGTCGAAAAACACCATCTTGAAAACCTAAAACTATGATACCTGCCGTTGTCAAAGTAGCAAAAACTCCTCGCCATAATTTAGTTTTTGCTTGATAAAGAAATACTAGAGAAGCAACCGTAGCAATAAATATAATTACAATTAATATTGCTAATGTCATATTTTCACTTTTAAAGTCTTTAAAAATTCCTTTAAAATAAATAGAATAGGCGATCGCCACTAAAGTTATTCCTACTACCGAACCCGTTAACCAATTACCAATTTTCCGATGTTCTGGTCCGACCACAGGTGGGATTTTACTTTTACCATGATCGGCAGTTTGTAGTCGTCTTTGCCGAGTTTGCCAAGCCAAGTTTACGACTATACCAATAATTGGAAATACTACCACAACTGCTAATATTGGATGTATTAATCCGGCAATATCTTTTGCATTCATCTTTATACTTCTAAGAAATAACTTTACATACTATATTTAATCAGGTTTAGTACAAGTTAAATTATTTTTTGCTGAGAATTTGCTAACTCTTTTATGAATAAGGAAACACCTCACCTTCAAATTTTCTCAACCCCAGAAATAATTAAGTATTGGTCTGAGGAAGCACAAGTTTACTTTTCACAACTATCTGAAGCTTTAAATGCAGTTGAAAAAAAAGGAAGATATTCACCTCCAAAAAGCCATCCTCTAAGAAGTTGGTGGGAAAATCATTTAGCCAGATAAACTTTCAATTTTATATGTTAATTAGCCAATTATAAAAGTTTGCCTGGAATTTATATAACCTATAGTCTATAATCAGATTTATATAACATTCTTTTTTTACTCTTGCTATTATATAATAATTAACTTTAAAAATTGACTATTAATAATTGATTCCTAAAAAAGAAATTTCGGATTTTCTTTCCTCTAGATTCAACGGTTGGTACTGATAACTGATACAGCTAAGAAAAAATCTTAGACTAGGAAATGCTTTTCCAACTATTCCCTATTCCCTATTGCCTGATACATATGAAACCTTATCAACAAATCAAAATCCAAGAATGTCACGAACCATTAGTACCAATCCCCTTAGAAATATTTGCCACCGAATCACCCCATCCCTACCAAAAATTAGGTGCGCCTTATCATCTTGCTCAAGCCAATTCACCTTATTTTTTACGTCAAAAAGTATTAGATAGTTTGATATTAGCTCAAACAAATTTACAACAAAATTACCCTGGTTGGCGTATTAAAATATTTGATGCTTATCGCCCTATTTCCGTACAACAATTCATGGTAGATTATACTTTTGCCGAAGCGGTAAAAGCTGAAGGTTTAACATTAGATAGCCCATCTTTAACTGAAGCAAAACGTCAAGAAATTTTAGAATTAGTTTATCAGTTTTGGGCAACTCCAAGTCTCGATCCAGCTACTCCACCACCTCATAGCACTGGCGCTGCAATAGATATAACATTGGTTGATGCTGAGGGTAAAACTGTTGATATGGGTTCTCCCATTGATGAGTTGTCGCCCCGCTCTTATCCCAACCATTTTTTAGATAGTCAGGAAAGAGATGCTCAGAAATATCATCAGCACCGCCAGTTATTAGCAGAAGTAATGACAGGAGTTGGGTTTCGGCAGCATCAACAAGAATGGTGGCATTTTTCTCTAGGCGATCAAATGTGGGCTTGGTTAACCAGTCAGGTAAATGGAGGTACTGAAGTTTTAGCGAGGTATGGACGAATAGAATAGACATCTCTAGAAAAGAGGGAGTAGGGAGTAGGAAGTAGGGCGTTGCTTAATACTAGGATGATTTCGGCTGAAACTGGGACACGGAGACACGGGGACACGGGGACACGGGGATTATGGTTTCTGCTCTGGCGACAAAATAATCCCTCAACCCTTGCAATACCGGAAGTAGAGAGAAATTTTGAGAGTTTCTTTATCAAAATATTGGTAATCCTCCATAGTAATGGTAAATAGAAAAGTACGGGAGCAAGATGCTCCCACTACCGTATCTCGTAACAACAATAATTACAATCGACTATCATTACGCACCACCACCATAAATAAGAAAAGGGGCGTTGATGAATAAAGGTATGAAAATAAAAATTGAACAATCTCAAATATTTGTTATTAAATAGTTGAGGAATTACCAAAAAATATAAATCATATCCGAATTTATCAAACCCAGAAAAGGTAGTTCTTAATTCTTACAGCAGATTTCAGGTAATATAGAATCCGGTTACAGCATATTTTGGCCAAATGATGTACACGGTAATGGTGAAAATATTGTAGTGCGGGCATCTTGCCCGCTACGGGGTGTACCTCATAGAGTTGCAAAGTGCTGTATATAATATATGTTAATAACTAAACTTTAATATTGAATCTCCCCACACTCCCCACACTCCCCACACTTCCAACTATATAGTAAGTATTCAACCGGATTTGATATAAATGGGGTACAAGGTAAATGGTGAAAATATTGCAGTGCGATCATCTTGCCCGCTTCGGGGTGTACCTCATAAATTCGGAAACCGCTGTATATTCTGGCAAAGTGTTGTTTAAGTTTATGAAATTGATATAATAATCCCCACTTTTACTATTGCACAAGAATAAACTCCTCTACTCGCGCCCAAACTTTCTCCAATAAATCTGGAGCATCTGCATCAAACCATTCAATCTCTGGATACCCTCGAAACCAAGTCCGTTGTCGCTTGGCAAACTGACGAGTATGTAAAACTGTTGCCTCGATCGCCTCAGTCAAACTAATATCTCCTGCCAAATATTGTTTTATCTCTGCATAACCCAACGTATCCAACAATGGCAACTCTGCACCATATTTTTCACACAAAAATTTTACTTCCTCCACTAACCCAACTTCCACCATTTTCTCAGTCCGATGACGAATACGATCGCCCAAAACCTCTACATCACAGTCTAACCCTATTTGCAAAATTGGATAATTTGGAGGGTTTTCTCCTTGCTGTTGAGAAATAGGTTTCCCAGTTACATAAAATACTTCCAGCGCTCGTAAAGTTCGCACTACATCATTAGGATGAATTTTCTGAGCAGCAACCCCATCAATCTGCTGCAACATTTTGTAACATTGTTTTTGACCTAAATCTGCTAGTTGCGATCGCAACTTTTCATTAGGCCCAACTCTGGGAATCTTTAAGCCTTTAACTATTGCCTTAATATATAACCCCGTACCACCTACCAATAAACTAGGCGATGTCCCATCACTTTTACTAATTAAACTTTGTGTCTGTTCCTGATATTCTGCGAGTGTCAGAGTTTCCGTAGGTTGACAAATATCTATTAAATAATGAGGTACTAATTCCCTTTCTGTGATAGTTGGTTTCGCAGTTCCAATGTTAAAATCTTGATAAACTTGACGGGAATCTGCACTGAGAATTACTGAACCTAATCTCTGGGCCAAATTCAAAGCTAACCCTGATTTACCAGTAGCAGTTGGTCCACAAATAGTAATTAAAGTCAAAATTAAAATAAATTATTAGTTAATCTACTGCACTGACACGCCTAAAATTTTGCAATAGTAGGGGCGGGTTCTACTTTAAATTCATGAGTTTAACCATTAGATGAAATAAACCCGCCCCAAGATTTAATGCACAACATTAGCTATGTCACTCCACTACAATATTTTATTTGACTTTGAGTTTTGCCAAACATTTAATTGCCAAAAATTATTTGAAAATCTACATTCTGCATTTCCCAGGGTGGTATAAAAAATCAGGAGTTAGAATAAAATATAACAGCCGTCATTACTAGCGCATAAATTATCATCCCCATCAAATTTAGTCACAGCAATAATTTACAGTAATTTCAGCTAATTGTGGTACAGATATTACAGGCAAGATGCCTGTGCTACAAAGGTTTAATAATTTTAACTAAAAATCTGTAAAATTATACGTCCTGACTCCCAACTCCCGACTTATGACTTCTAATTCCTTTCTACATCCCCTAAATAAAATTCTCATAAAAATACCCTAGAGTCGCATTTAAGGCTTTTATGCTATAATTTAGGAGAAAAAATTCATTTTTTGAATAAAGTTAGTATTAAAGCAATTATAGGGAGAAATATTGCTATGGCCAGCAACACTTACGGTGCTGAACAAATACAAGTTCTAGAAGGTCTCGAAGCAGTACGCAAACGGCCAGGAATGTACATCGGAACCACGGGACCTCGTGGACTACATCACTTAATCTACGAAGTTGTTGACAACTCCATTGATGAGGCACTAGCTGGTTATTGCACCCACATCGAAGTCGATCTAAATGAAGATGGCTCTGTCAGAGTCACAGACGATGGCCGGGGTATACCAGTCGATACCCATTCTAAAACAGGTAAGTCTGCTTTGGAAACAGTTATGACTGTTCTCCATGCGGGAGGAAAATTTGGTGGCGGTGGTTATAAAGTCTCTGGGGGGTTACACGGGGTAGGGGTGTCCGTAGTCAACGCCCTGTCAGAATGGGTAGAGGTGACAGTCTGGCGGGATAAAAAGACACATCTCCAACGTTATGAACGTGGCAAACCTACTGGTGATTTAAGTTCTAAAACTAATAAAGAAAAGCGGACAGGTACTTCAGTACAGTTTCTGCCAGATGAGCAAATTTTTACTACGGGTATTGAATTTGACTACAATACCATAGTTGGTCGTCTGCGAGAGCTAGCATATCTGAATGCAGGTGTCAAGATTACAATTACAGATTACCGTCTGGAGTTACTCAAAAGTGATGAACCGCGAGTAGAGTCTTATTGTTATGAGGGTGGTATTAAGGAATATGTCACCTACATGAATCGGGAAAAACAAGCTTTGCATGAAGAGGTGATTTTTGTGCAGGGGGAAAAGAATGATGTGCAAGTGGAAGTAGCTTTGCAATGGTGTGTGGATGCTTTTAGTGATAATGTTCTCGGTTTTGCTAACAATATTCGGACAGTTGATGGTGGTACTCATTTAGAAGGGTTGAAAACTGTTTTAACCAGGACAATGAATGGTATTGCTCGGAAGCGGAATAAACTTAAAGAAAGTGATTCAAATTTAGGTGGTGAAAATGTCCGGGAAGGATTAACGGCAGTTATTTCTGTGAAGGTTCCTGAACCAGAATTTGAAGGTCAAACTAAGACTAAGTTAGGTAATACTGAAGTAAGGGGTATTGTTGATTCTTTGGTGGGAGAAGTTTTAACTGAATATTTAGATTTTAATCCTCAGATTGCTGATGCAGTTTTAGAGAAAGCTATTCAAGCTTTTAAAGCAGCAGAAGCAGCTCGTCGAGCGAGGGATTTAGTGAGGAGAAAATCAGTTTTAGAATCTTCTCCATTACCAGGAAAACTAGCCGATTGCAGTACTAAAAACCCGGAAGAATCCGAGTTATACCTTGTGGAAGGAGACAGTGCTGGGGGCTGTTTTCTGGCCCATCAGCAAGTTATTTTAGCTGATGGACGTAGACTTAGCTTTATAGAAATAGTAGCAGAGCAAGCTGAAGGTAAAGAACATTTTTGTTACACAATTAATGAGAAAGGATATGTGGCAATTGAGAGGATAATTAATGCAAGAATGACTAAGAAAAATGCCAGAGTTATTAAGATAACTTTGGATAATGATGAGACTATAATTTGTACTCCAGACCATCCTTTTATGCTCAGAGATGGTAGTTATAAACCAGCAGCTTTATTAACACCAAATGATGCTTTGATGCCTCTGTATCGAAAGTTATCGCAAAAGACAAAAACTGGTCAAGGATTAGATGGTTATGAAATGGTTTGGAATCCTAAAAAAGACAGTTGGATTTATACACATTTGTTGGCAGACTTTTATAATTTGGAAGCAGGGGTATATAATTCAGCAGATGGCAACCATCGTCATCATGTTGATTTTAATAAACTCAATAATAATCCCACAAATATTCAGCGACTTCCAGCAGAGGAACACTTGGCATTACACAGGGAACATCTTCAATTCACTCTGCATCGCCCTGATGTCAAAGAAAAAAGTCGTCAAGCTCATACAACTGATGAATTTCGGGCGATGATGAAGGAACGAATGCAGGAACCTGAGACGCAAAAGATTTTATCGGAACAAGCTAAAGCACAGTGGGAAGTTGATGAGTATAAAGCTTTTATGGTTCAGAAATGGCGCGAGTTTTATGATAGCAATGAAGAGTATCGCGAACAAAATCGCGAACAGTTAATGAAAGCACAACAGGAATATTGGAGTAAAGCTGCTAACTGTCAAGCTCAAGCAGATCGAGTGCGGGATTATTTTGCGAATAATCCAGAAGCACGGGAGGCAGCTTCTGAAGTAGCGAAAGAGCAATGGCAAGATGAAGATTTGTTGGAGTGGCGACGGCAAAAAACTAAGGAACAGTGGACTCCTGAGTTTCGTGCTAAACGTCGGGAAGCGCTGAATAAAACTTACTATCGCAAGACTCTTGAAGCTTTGCACAAGGTTTACCAGAGTTCTGGTTTCATAGACTTGGAATTGTATGATATTTATCGTCGTCGTGAGAAGGATAAGTCGATGTTGAAGTTTGAGACTTTTT
>JBFRWR010000392.1:0-7035 GCA_051439685.1 Trichodesmium sp. | reverse complement strand
AGTTCCGAACGCTAGTTTCGCTAATTCCCAGTCGTTCTGCCACCTCTGCACGGGTTAGCCCCGCACGTTCTCTCAGGGCTTCCATGTCCATAGTTTTAATAGTTTCTCCGCCAATCATTTATATTATAGTATAACTTTTTTTGAAAATTGATTGGATAATTAAATCAAACTACTTTATTGTAAACTCCTTAAAAGATAATTGTCTAGGTTTTTTGAAAAATTATTTGAGGGGGTAGGGAGCAGGAAAATGTGGGGAGTGTCGGAAGTGTCGGAAGTTCCCAAATATTTTCCTGCCCTTGTCTGAACAAAATCGTAAATTTTTGCCTTTGTAAGGACTGACAGGCTGGTACTTGAATTTCGACTTCAAAAAGGTACTTGCTGCTATTGGTCAATGCTTTGAGAGTTAATCAGCCAAAATGACTTAGAGTATGGCTATAAAATATAACTTGTAATCTGAAACTTTTGTAGTTTAATAAACATATTTAAGTGAAGTAGAGGCAAACCAAGGCCACCACTTCAATTGCGTTGCTGAGTCAAGGCATGAAACTTTTGGTAATAGGTAAATCCCATCTTTGACTTCCCAACCTACTACTAATATCTTCGAGAACTTAACCCTGACCATCCTTACAAGTAATTTTTATGGCTGCTGCCCAACTACAACTTTTTCTATTACGAGGAATGAGCAATCCAGCCAAGTTGTAAATTTTGTGCCCAGCCCCCTGATTGAGGAGGAGTTACATCGACTCGGTAAACACGGGCGATAGCCATTTGCGTATTAACTTCTACAATAGATACACAAAAAGCATCTGGTATTGGCGGAAGGTTAGGTTGCTGTAAAGTATTAGCGACTACTATTGGTGTAGTAGGAAATGGTTGTGGAAAGGTTATAGTAACCTCTTTCGCAAAGGTAGTGCCATTTTGATTTCCAACAGTAACTATACCACTTTGAGTTAGACTCATACTTTATTGACTCCTTATTTTTGTTATTTATATAATAAACGCATAACACATTTAACCATTTTTTACCATATCTAATTATTATAGACTTTCTATATCCTCCCTACTCCCTTGAGTATAAATTAGCTTTACTTTTCATCAGTTGAAAAATATTGTAAAAACCATTAGCACGGGAGGGAGTTAAGCTTGCATTTAAGCCTGTCTCTTGAATAAAATCTGGAGTTATTTCCGCAATTTCTTCAGGTGTTAATCCATTCATTCCTTCAATTAATAGAGCAACTAAACCCTTAACTAATTGAGCATCAGAATCACCTTGAAAGGCAACTTTGCCCTCATCTAATTTAGCACTAATATATACCTGAGATTGGCAACCATAAACTTTATTTTCTGGTATCTTTTCAGCTTCCGGCAAATCAGGCAGCTTTTTAGCATACCAAAGTAGTTGTTCATATCGCAACTTATTAGAAGAAGCCCGTTGAAACTTTTTAACTATACGTTCTAATGATGATGGTAAAGACATATTTAATAATTAATAATTAATAATTAATAATTAATAATTACCTCTTCTAAAAAAAGAGGATTGGCTAAATTATTAGCGGAGATTTGGGCTAGCAAAACGACCGCTCTTTCTCCATAAATGGAGAGGCTTTATACCTTAATTTTTCGGTAATTAGGAGACAAGCAAAAAAACATTTGCCCTGATGATTATACCACATTCATTATTTCTTGCTTTTAAATATTACAGCGTTTCCGGTTATTATAAAGCACAGCCATTGCGGGCAAAATGCCCACTTTACAATATTTTCAGAATTTAATCTATACATAATTTGTTCTAGATATGCTATAATATCCCGGTTAACTTTTGACAGTTAAATTTTGACTTTTGACTTTTGACTTCAATTTAACTTTTGACTTAAAACTATCAGGTACAATAGTTAAAGAAACTTAACAGTAATATTCGTAATATAAATTTCTTATGTCTCTTCCTATTCGCAACGTAGCCATCATCGCCCACGTTGACCATGGTAAAACTACCCTAGTTGACTCGCTCCTCAAACAATCCGGTATCTTCCGCGAAGGGGAAGAGGTTCCTGATTGTGTCATGGACTCCAACGATTTAGAACGGGAACGTGGGATTACAATTCTTTCCAAAAATACCGCTGTCCGATACAAAGAAACTCTAATAAATATCGTTGATACCCCTGGTCACGCTGACTTTGGTGGAGAAGTAGAACGAGTCCTTGGTATGGTGGACGGTTGTTTACTAATTGTTGATGCCAACGAAGGCCCAATGCCCCAAACTCGCTTTGTCCTCAAAAAAGCTTTAGAAAAAGGTTTAAGGCCCATAGTTATCGTCAACAAAATTGACCGCCCCCGAGCTGACCCCTACAGTGCCGTTGATAAAGTTCTAGACCTATTTATCGAACTGGGCGCAGATGATGACCAATGCGACTTTCCTTATTTGTTCGCCTCTGGTTTGGCAGGTTACGCTAAAAAGGACTTGGATACAGAGTCCACAGATATGCAATGTTTATTCGATGCTATTTTAGACCATGTTCCGCCACCAGTGGGAGACCCCGAAAAACCTTTACAATTGCAAGTGACAACTCTCGACTACTCAGAATATTTGGGCAGAATAGTTGTAGGTCGGATTCATAATGGTGTAATTAGAGCTGGCCAACAAGCTGCTATTGTCAAAGAAGACGGCACAGTTGCCAAATCAAAAATCTCAAAATTAATGGGATTTGAAGGTTTGGCACGGATTGAGATTCAAGAAGCTGCTGCTGGTAATCTTGTGGCAGTTGCTGGTTTTAGTGATGCTAATATTGGTGAAACTATTACTTGTCCTAATGAACCTCAAGCATTACCTTTAATTAAAGTAGACGAACCTACCCTGCAAATGACTTTCTCTGTGAATGACTCTCCATTTGCTGGTCAAGAAGGAAAGTTTGTCACTTCTCGGCAAGTGCGCGATCGCCTGATGCGAGAGTTAGAAACTAATGTTGCATTGCGAGTAGAAGAAACGGACTCTCCAGAAAAGTTTTCTGTTTCTGGTCGTGGGGAATTGCACTTAGGTATTTTAATTGAAACTATGCGTCGAGAAGGTTATGAGTTTCAGGTTGCTCAACCTCAAGTTATTTACCGGGAAGTCAGCGGTCAACCATGCGAACCATTTGAATTATTAGTTCTGGATGTTCCTGAAGATGCGGTTGGCGGTTGCATCGAAAGAATAGGTCAGCGCAAAGGTGAAATGCAGAATATGCAGGTGAGTACGAATGGTCGGACTCAGTTAGAATTTTCTGTTCCTGCTCGTGGTTTGATTGGTTTCCGGGGTGAGTTTATGCGGCTAACCCGTGGGGAAGGTATTATGAACCACAGTTTCTTAGATTATCGTCCTTTGATTGGTGATATTGAAGCGCGACGCAATGGAGTAATTATTGTATTTGAGGAAGGTGTGGCAACTTTTTATGCGTTGAAAAATGCTGAAGATCGTGGAGTATTTTTTATCTCCCCTGGTACGAAAGTTTATAAAGGTATGATTGTGGGAGAACATAACCGCCCTCAAGATTTGGATTTGAATGTGTGTAAAACTAAGCAGTTGACTAACCATCGTTCTGCTACTGGAGATGAATTAGTGCAGTTGCAGACACCTGTAGATATGAGTTTAGAGCGGGCGTTAGAATATATCGGACCGGATGAATTGGTGGAGATTACGCCAGAGTCTATTCGGTTGCGGAAAATGAGCAAGAAGTTGGTGAAACGGTAAATACAGTTATCAGGGTCAGTAGGGGTTTGCTCTCCAAACCCTCAGTAGGGGTTTGGTCTCCCAACCCTTAGAGTTGAAATGGCTGTATCTGATAGTTATGGCAAAATTTGTAGTTAGATTTGGGGGCGGGTTTACTCGATCTAATGCTTAAACTCGTTAATTTAACGGGAAAACCCGCCCCTACAAATTTTGTAACGGACGTAGGGGCGGGTTCCCATGTTAAATTAATGGGAAGTCAACAACCCGGAAAAAAAAACCGCCCTCATTATCACCAAATATCAGCATTACCCAATATCAGTTTGAAAGGGGGGCGGGTTTAGGTAAATTAATGTCATGTATCAAGGTTATTGGTTAAACCCGCCCCTTCAAATTTTTTAACGTTGACGACGTAGGGGCGGGTTCCCACGTTAAATTAATGGGAAGTCAACAAAATCAAATAAACCCGCCCTCATTTCCCATAGTTATCAAGTTCATTACCCAATATCATGTTGAAAGCAGGGCGGGTTTAGGTAAATTAATGTCATGTATCAAGGTTATCGGTTAAACCCGCCCCTACAGTTTTTTTAACGTTGACGACGTAGGGGCGGGTTTAGATGAATCATGGCTACTGATAACTGATAACTGAAAAAACCCGCCCCTACAAATCTCCTGACTACTGATAACTGATAACTGATAACTGAAATGTGCCAGGTATTGTTGAGAAAAAAAGAGAAGGGTAAACTTCCTTCTCTTCATTGTTTTTAGGCTTTTCTCTTTCTTTTGCTACCTAGCATTAAACCGCCAAGTGTGATAAAACCTAATGTGAGGGTTGGTTCGGGAGTTGACGCTAGACTCACACCCCCGCCGCCACCTCCGCTGGTGACTACTCGGCGTTGCGTTGATTGATTGGTGGGTGAATCATAATAGAAATAAAAATCAGTAGTAGTGTAAAATGTTCTATCTAATAAATCGTCATAACGCTCATATACATATTCCTGATAATGTAGCGCATACGGTCCATCAGGATCTTCTGGTCCATAAACATAAGAAGATAAAGTAATGCCAGAGTCAAAGACATCGTATCGTCCCACATCGATCCCGTAGTGAGAGAGGTCAAGCAAGGAGTCGGATACATCATAGGAAAAAGAGGTCAAGGTCCAAGAAGAGGGAGAACCAAGGTCATAGGTCGCACCCGAAAACGAAACGGTAAAATTACCGAACAACTCGTTAGCGTCTATTACACCGTCCAGATTAGCATCTGAGCCACTCCAATCAATATACACGTTACCTTTATCTGTCTCCAAAAGTGTGCGATAATCATCAGCTTGTGCTGAAAAAGTAAGGAGTGAAAAGGTTGCTCCGATCGAAACTGTTGCACCGCCGAGAGCTTTCAATATCTGCTTCAGCGAGCGAGAAAATGAGGATTTGTTGGTAGGCTGAGAAGTTCGGATTATTGTCATCTTCTTTTTTTTATTATTGTTCTTTTACTGTTGTTTTATTCCCGCTCAAAAGGTTTTTTTTGCATCCTGATTTGATTTGAATCATAATCCACCCCCCCCTAGTGTCAAGAGCATTTCGCCAACTTCATCAAATCTTCATATAACTGTGTAAATTCCTAGATCAACTTCATCAAAACTTCATACTATTACAATATCTTATGCCAAAGATTGCTTTCAATTATCAGTTTTCCATGTAGAGAATGTAGGGGCGGCTTCCCACGTTACACCGCTTTTCAGATGGATAAACCACACCGTCATAACCAAAACCCAGTAGGGGCGTTTTCCTACGGAACATGTAAAACATAGTTGTGCGCTAGCTAATCGCGATTCGCCCCTACCCCCCTACCCCCCTACTCCCCTACTCCCCTACTCCCCTACTCCCCTACCCCCCTACTCCCCTACTGTGGTCTACTGAAATGAAAAGCGCTGTAAATTAATGGGAATCACCCAAAATCAAATAAACCCGCCCCCATTCCGCGTAGTTATCAATTATCTAATTACCCAATATCAGGTTGAAAGGGGGGCGGGTTTAGGTAAATTAATGTCATGTATCAAGGTTATTGGTTAAACCCGCCCCTACAAATTTTTTAACGTTGACGACGTAGGGGCGGGTTCCCACGTTAAATTTATGGGAAATCAACAAAATCAAATAAACCCGCCCTCATTTCCCATAGTTATCAAGTTCATTACCCAATATCATGTTGAAAGGAGGGCGGGTTTAGGTAAATTAATGTCATGTATCAAGGTTATCGGTTAAACCCGCCCCTACAAATTTTTCATACATTCGGTTGACGTAGGGGCGGGTTCCCCCCAGGGTGTTAATGGGAAGTCAACAATATAAATAAACCCGCCCCCATTCCACATGAATATAAATCAGCATTACCCAATATCAGGTTGACAGCAGGGCGGGTTGAGATAAATTCATGTCCGGGTAATTAGTGATAAAAAAAACTTTCTCCTTCTTTTCTTCTTTCTTCCCTCCTGTCTCCTGTCTCCTGTCTCCTAATCCTCACTTTTGCAAAGATACTGTTAGGGGTTCTATAAGACGCCCTATTGATAACTATGAATTTCTGCTTGCAAAGCAGCCTCAGCTCTTTCATATTCTGCCTTTGCTTGAGAGAAGATCACATCTGCTCCTTCTGTTGTACCGTCACGTCCAATATATTCTAAATCTTTGCAAAGCTGAGATAGGTTTATAGCTCCCACAGAAGCACTACTCGACTTCATTGTGTGAGCAGCGTACCTCAGTAACCCTGAGTCTTGTTCTTTAATTGCCTGACTAATTTTGTCTAAAAGAGTTGGTGTGTCCTCCAGATAGCAATTAATTATTTCTACTACCATTTCGGAGTCTCCTCCTGCCATTTCCATTAACTCATCCAAAACTGCTCGCTCGATGACTATTTCTGATTCAGGTGCAGGGGATTTTTCCTCTTTAACTATTGTTTCTGCTTCTGTATGAACACACTTATTTAAAGCTGTAACCAATGCTTCGCGACGAATTGGTTTACTAATATAATCATTCATCCCCGCACTGAGACACTTATCCCGATCGCCTTGCATAGCATTAGCTGTCATGGCAATAATACGAGGACGTTTTTCTGGTTCCCATTCAGCGCAAATTTCTTGTGTAGCTGTTATACCATCCATTTCTGGCATTTGTACATCCATCAATACCACATCATAAGACTGACGACGTAAAGCAGCTAATACCTCTAAACCATTTGCAGCAATATCAGCCCGATATCCTAAATTTTTCAGAATATTAGTTGCTACCTTTTGGTTCACTACATTATCTTCAGCTAAGAGAATTTTCAAAGGCAAAGTTTTTGCTAG